>JBCCRX010000426.1:0-5457 GCA_039201015.1 Bacteroidota bacterium
GGTGTACATCGCTTCTTCGCAGACAAGTTGGGCATGTTATACACTTTCATTATTGGCTTCATCGAAATATTGTCTGTACTGGCTTTTATCGGTACACTTATTTTCTTGATTCGTAGAAATCTACTAAAAATTCCACGACTTTCTAGCCTCAAAGGTTGGCCGAAACTCGATGGTAATCTCATTTTAGTATTTGAGATACTCCTCTTGATTGGTATTTTCTCAATGAATGGCGCAGATACCGTACTGCAAAAAATTGATCCTGAACACTATCCAGATACAGGAAATTTGGCTGTCAGTAGGTGGTTAGGGCCTGCACTTTTTGGAAGTTTAGAGCAAGGAACACTGCAGGTCGTTGAGCGTTTTGGATGGTGGCTACACATTATTATGGTATTTGTTTTTCTGAACTACCTTCCAAAATCGAAACATTTACACATTTTACTTGCTTTCCCAAATACCTATTACGCCAATCAGGATCAAAAGGCAGAAATCGAAAACATGCCTGAAGTGATGAAAGAGGTGAAAAGTATGATGGGCTTGGATGGAAGCGATCCTTTTGCTGACAATGGAGACGCTATGGAGGAAGAACTACCCGACTTTGGCGCAAATGATATTTTTACTTTAAGTTGGCGTAATATTCTGAATGCCTACACCTGTACGGAATGTGGGCGATGTACATCGGTCTGCCCTGCCAATCAAACGGGTAAGAAACTTTCGCCTAGAAAGATTTTGATGGACATCCGAGATCGAGCAGAGGAAGTAGGCAGGAATTTGGATAGTGGCAATTCTGAATTTATCCGAGCGGACTTGAGGGGAGAAGGTGTACAACTCAACAAAGATAACTACGATGACGGCAAGACCTTGTTTGATTACATCACTAGAGAAGAACTGCATGCCTGTACTACTTGCATGGCTTGTGTGGAGGCTTGTCCAGTCTTAATCAATCCACTAGAACCTATCCTGAAAATGCGTCGCTACGAAATCCTAACAGAATCCGCGGGTCCTTCTGATTGGTTGCCTATGTTCAATAGCATTGAAAATAGTGGTTCAGCTTGGACGATTCCCAAAGATCGAGACAGTTGGGCCAAAGAAGCGGTGGAGTTACAGAACTAGCATTCCTTATTTGCTGCGAGCATTTATTTGTAACACGCAAGAAATAAATTTATATTCTTGACGAAGCTACATGTGTCTATATACCTACGGAAATACACCTTGTATGTCTAGAAAAATAGCATTCATCAACCAAGCGCATCCTATCTTAGAAGAGAAACTTACCCAAATGGGTTACGAATGTCATGCCCATTTTGATACGCCCAAAGTAGAACTAGAAGCACAATTGGCGGATTACTTTGGTGTGATTATGCGCAGTCGTATTCGAGCCGATCAAGCTTTCATCAATGCAGGAAGAAATCTAAAATTTATCGCAAGAGAAGGTGTGGGCGTTGAGCATATTGAAGTAGAATATGCAGAAAAGAAAGGCATCAAAGTCATCACTTCACCAGAAGGCAGTCAAGACACCGTTGCGGAACATACTATGGCTTTTCTGCTAAATTTACTAAATAAAGTCAATCGTGCCGATCAGCAGGTGAAGGCAGGTATCTGGGAACGCGAAGCCAACCGAGCAATTGAACTGAAAGGCAAAACCGTTGGCATCATCGGCTATGGCAATATGGGACGAGCTTTCGCAAAGCGTTTGAGTGGGTTTGATTGTCGAGTAATTGCTTACGACAAATACAAGCAAAATTATGGTGATCAGTACGCCAAAGCCGTTGATCTAGCAACTTTACAAGCAGAAAGTGATATTATTAGCTTGCACGTTTTTTACGAAGACAGCAATCATCTTTTTGTGAACAAAGACTATTTGGATGCTTTCAAAAAAAATATTTTCGTCATCAATACAGCAAGAGGCTTGGTGTTGCATACAGCAGATTTAGTGGAGTATTTGAAGATAGGAAAAGTGCGTGGTGCTGCTTTGGATGTATTGGAATACGAGGAACAGTCTTTTGCCAAATTGAGCATTGAGTCCCTGCCAGAAGCTTTTACCTACCTAACGGAATCTGATCGAGTCATTCTTTCTCCACACATTGCAGGTTGGTCTTTTGAATCGAAAAAAGGACACGCAGAAGTCTTGGGTGAAAAGATTGAGCAGTATTTTGGGCGTGGAGATTGATGTGAATATAAGAGCATGTTTAAAAATTTAATTTTATTAACTGATGTTACGCAAAGCACCAAATTGCAAACGACACAAAGTGCCACTTGTTTACAAATCGTCGGGTGTCGAACCCGACGATTTGTAGGAAAATTCTTTCATGAATTAGAGTGGCTTCGACTTGCCCGCCTCACCGTATCCGCCTTACCGTGTCCGCCTCAGGCGTGAGGCGTGAGGCTGGCAGCCACTCTAATTCAAAATACGCCAATCTCAGAGATCAGCGAATAACATAGACTAAGGTACAGGTACTACTTGCGTAACATGAGTTATTAATTTCTATATAGACCAGATTCAAGACGGCACTATTCTTGTGGTTTCCTTATTTCAATGCTTTTTGAACCTACCGACGGCTTAGAAATTTCACTCAGCGCGCTAAACTCAATTTTGAATCCTTAGACAGAATCGCAAACTACTGATTATCAGTTTGTAAAAATTACCAACAAGCTCTTACCAAAAATATTGTGTATTTTTGAGAAAAATACAATGAGCACTCAATATGAAAAAACAATATTCATTCACCTTGGCTGCCCTTCTTTTTACCCTTCTTTCACATGCAGCGGGCATCAAAGGCACGATTAGTAATGAAGCGGGAGAAGCTTTGGCTTATGCTAGCATCTTTGTGGAAGAAACGGGCAGCGGAACGACCACCAACACCGAAGGAAAATATGAAATTGAGCTTGCCGAAGGAGAATATACGATCAGTTTCCAGTACCTAGGCTACAAGACAGAGACGCGCCGAGTAGTAATATCAGGTCAGCAGAAAAGCGTACTTGATGTTGTTTTGTCACTTTATGTTTTGGAGTTGAAAGGCGTAGAAATCAAAGAGGGCAGAGAAGACCCCGCCTACACCATTATGCGAAAAGCAATCGCCAAAGCTAGCTATCATTTGGAGCAAGTAGAAACCTACACCGCAACGATCTACACCAAAGGAACGGTAGGCTCGCTGAAAGCACCAAAAATAATAGACAAATACATTGATAAAGCAATGGAAAAAGAAGGCGTGGATTCCATTGCTTTTATCTCCGAATCGGTGAGCAACATCACTTATCGGCGTCCTAATTTCTTTAAGGAAGAAGTAATCCACATTAGAGAACAAGGCGAAAGACAAGTTCTTTCTCCGCCTGGCTACATATCGGGTAGTTTTTATCAACCCAATATCGCCAATGCAGTCTCTCCACTCGCTCCCCGCGCGATGTCTTACTATCGCTTTGAATTTTTGGGATCGCATTTGGAGCAGGGTGTAGAGGTGAATGAAATAAAAGTGAGTGCTCGAAGCCCAGGAGAAGGGGTCTTTGAAGGAACGATTTCGATTGTAGAAGATAGTTGGAATATTTACAATCTAGATTTAACGACTTATCAATTGGGTTTCGTGATTAATATTAAACAGTTCTATCAATTAATTCAAGAGAAGGCTTGGCTGCCTACTATGCAGCAGTTGGAAATGGATATTAAGACCTTAGGCTTTGGTTTGCGATTTGACTACATCACGACGGTTAGCAATTACGACATCAGCTTAAATCCAGATTTGAATGTAAATTTTGAAGTCATTGATGAAAGCCTTGTGACGGATGCTGCTCCCAAAAAGCGGAACAAGGAGGCGGTCAAAAGCGGAGATTTGGAAGAAGCCTTGGCTTCGGGGGAAGAACTGAACCGAAAAGACCTGCGGAAACTGATGAAAGCCTATCGCAAAGAGGCACGTGCGCAGCAGGAAGACAAAAACCTAGATCGTATTGAAGAGATGCAGATTGATAGCAGTGCTTACAACAGGGATACGACTTTTTGGGATAGTGTGCGCTCCGTTCCTTTGACGGATTACGAGAAAGAATCCTATCGCATCGCGGACAGCATCGCCATTGCACAAGAAACTACCGAAGAAGAAAGTGAATCAGTGGAAAAGAGCAGCCAATTTGGTGCTTTTGATCTCATCTTTGGGGGCAATTATAGAGTCAGTGAAAAAGTGCGTTTTTTCTACGAATCGCCGCTTCTTTCCCTCAATTTCAATACAGTGGAAGGCTATCACATTGGTACGGATTTGGGCTTGCGCTTTCAGCCAACAAATAAAAATCAATTACAAATCGGATTTATACCACGATTTAGTTTTGCTCAAGATCGCTTTCGTTATATGTACTATTTAGACGGGCAATTCGGCAAATCAGACAGAAGAACTGATTTTAGACTGGAAGGCGGTACATTCATCGAGCAATTAAATAAAAATGAGCCGATTGATCCTTATGTCAATGCGTTCTACACTTTATTGCTGCGAGAAAATTACATGAAAATCTTTGAGCAATCCTACTGGAGAATAGATATTGAGCAGCAAGTCAGCGACAAAGTCAGCCTTGATTTTAGTGTAGAATCCGCCGATAGAAGTCCGCTGCAAAATAGCGAAAATGCTCGACCTTGGACAGGCTCACGCGAAGATTTTACTTCCAATACGCCTTTCAATACAGAAATCGGCACCGCCAATTTTGAATCGCACGTAGTCTTGAATTTAGCGATAGGAATAGAGTGGAAGCCTTGGCAACGATACGATTTGAAGGACAGCGAAAAAGTATTTTCCAATCGAGGACCTACTTTTTTCTCCAATTATCGAAAGGGCACACGAGATGCCGATTATGATTTTTTAGAAGCGGGCATGAAATACAACTGGAATCGTTGGGATGGCAGTCAGTTTGATTTCAAGATAACATTGGGTCGCTTTCTAAATGATGCGCAAGTCTTTTTTCCCGATTTCAGGCATTTCCTAGGCAATCAAACTATTTTTGTGACTGCCGATCCAGTAGAAAGCTTTCGCCTTTTGCCTTATTACGAATTTAGTACAAAGGAAGAGTTTGTGGAATTACATGCGCAGTATCAATTCCGAAAATTGGCAATTACGCAGTTGCCCGTTGTTTGGATGCTTGGTTTAAAAGAAAATCTATTTGCCAGCTATCTTTACACCCCAAGCACCGATAATTATCTAGAAGTGGGATATGGCGTAGATAATATTTTCAAAATCTTTCGGATAGAAGCCGTGGCGTCTTTTCAAGATTTTGAGTATCAGGATTTTGGTATTCGCTTGGGTATTTCTTCTGCTTTAGGGCGTTCGGTATTTTCGGTGAGGCGATCTGACTAAGGAACGACGCACAAATAACCTCAGATTCTTGACTTCATCTTTACGCCTTAGGCGAACAGGTTTTGCGCTACTTTTCGTTAGAAAAAGTCTTATGTCCGCCTAAGGCGGATTGCGATTTTTCTGCCTCCATTAGCAC
>JBCCRX010000427.1:0-5448 GCA_039201015.1 Bacteroidota bacterium
CATCTCTCTCTCCAAAAGAATTTTCGCGCCGAAGGCGCGGAAAACCAATGAGTTTGCTGATTTTTAGAGACTTTTTTCTTTCACCGCAAAACGTTACAATCAGAAATTTTCAATTTTGATTTTTTCTCTCTGTCCAAAAGTCTCTCTTTTTACTGCATAGTCAGAATTAAATTTTGTTTTTTTGAATTTAAAATTAGCGAAACGTGAGTTGAATGGGAATTTGGTTTCAAATCAAGTAAAATGATTTGTTCTTTACTGATGTTGTGAGCAAATTGGAACAGGCAAAAGCTTTTTATATTCTTTTTGCACGAGAGATAACATTGTACTGAGTACAGATTATATACTCCGTTCGGGATAAAAAAATGCGCTCTCGTTTTTGTTTATTGCGCCTCACGACTGAGGCAGACACAGTCAATCGGACAAGATTTGTTGAACGGTTTATTCGTTTAATACTCTCAATGTCAATGTACTGCTCTTAAACAAACTGGTCCGCCTCAGGTGCGATCAACAAGTCTATCTATCCACCTTGCAATATAGTTCAGATGTTAAGATTTTTCTGTAGTGTTTTTTCTTATGTGAAAGCTGTAAACGTATGTGTAACAGGTAAGCATTAAGGATAAACACCTTGCTAATCGTAGCAAATAGCTAGCAAATAGCTAGCAAATATAGCGCTTTTTACAGTTAGCTGGTTTTATAACGATCTTTTTTGGAATAAAGTTTATTTCATCCTGATGATTGAGGTTTACCCAATCCTCCAGATATAACCAATTAAGGTATGAACAATTTGGATAAAAAGAGTGCCTAAATCGTGCTGATTCAGACTCTTTTGATATGATTTTTTATGAAAATTTATACATAATTCATTTGTGGGTCGGGTGCTCGAATTAACGAACAATCGCAATTGGCATTTGTATATCATAGCTACCTTTGATGATTGGTGACTGGCGCATACCTGTATAGTTTCGGACGTTACTGCTCACATAATTGTACAATTCTTGAATCGCAACCACTCGATCTCGATTCTGGTCGGCTTCTCCTTTCATACCACGAATTAAGAAATGACTGAAAACACCTTGGCGAAGACTATTCGATTCCAGCGAGGTTTCTTCTGATTTAGAAGACATAATCAGCGCAGTGCTGGGCGCAGCTTTGGCGAGTTTATCGTAGTAGCTGGACAAAACGTTTTCAACCGAGCCATCCCTTTCAAACAGGCTACCAGAGTGACAAGCATCAGCGATGCACAACTTATATTTGGCAGGACTCGCTCTTAAGATGGCATTGATTTCTTCGTGATAGATTTTATTGTTGTAGCCATCATAATCAATGGGTAAGAAAGAACCACGCAGCCCGTGACCAGAGAAGTACAAAATCACTAAATCATTAGAACCTGCCTTTCGGAAAGTTTCTTTCATCGCATCTTTAATGTTATTTTTAGTGGCTTCTTCATCAATCAAAACACGAATGCGTTCATCGGACAAAGCACCACCTTCCGGGCTTTTGAAAAAGGCGTACATTCTATAAGCATCATCATCGGTGTATCGAAGAATTGGCATGTGATTGTAGTTGGCAATTCCGACAATCACTGCCCAAACTTTGGGTGCATTTAAGGAATTACTTGTACTTCTATTGTTGCTGTAAGAAAGATTTTGATTATCGCGCCTTGTAATCTGGGTATTCCTATTACCGTTATTTCTACCCACAAAGCTGCCGTCTTCCCAATAACCTTCCGCCACCCTTCCGTCTCTGTAATAGTAAGTGCCTCGCCCGCTTAATTTACCCCTCACCAATTGCCCTTCGTAACGGTCGCCATTGCTGTATTCTACTTTGCCTTCTCCATGCGGAAAACTGTACAGAAAGTGACCAGAATACTTGCCTTTACCATCAGGAAATACATACACGCCGCTACCGCTGTTGCAGTTGCCACTCACACAGCCCGTTCTTTGCGAATAGACCTGATTTTGCCCAATGAACTCCCCTCCAATCCAACTTCCTGATTGTCGAGTCCCATTCGCAAGGTGCAAAGTACCCCTTCCATCAGGCAGTCCGCGTTTAAACTCGCCTACATATTTTTTGCCGTTGGTATAATAAAAAGTGCCCCAGCCATCCAGCTTTCCAGCTATAAAGTCACCTCTATATTTACTGCCATCTGGATAAGCAAAAATGCCTTTACCATTCCAGCAATTACCTGAAATACAACCCGATTGAACATTAGCATCGTAATTGGCAATGCTTCCTTTTTCGACTTCTTCTTGTAAAGGACTACCATTTTCATCCACCGCTCTTCCTCTTTTCCAATAACCAGAACGACTATTTCCAGTTGGATCAGTCATAGTGCCTCGCCCATCGGGATAACGATGGCTCCACTGTCCATCGTAAACACTGCCATCTGGATATTTGCAGATACCATGTCCATGAATTTCACCCTCCTTAAATCCACCGTAGTATTTTGCACCACTCGGTAGCACATAAACACCGTCCCCATTTTGGCAATCCCCCGAAATACACTGTGCCGAGAGCGTATGGGTGGCTAAAAGAAAAGTCAAGGAGAAAAGTAGAGTAGCTGTAATCGTAACTGGTTTCATAGTCAAAATATGCTTAATATGTTCTATTGGCATTATTACGCAAAAGTGAGTAATAAGTTAGAGAAATCAACAGAAAAAATGAAAGTGGACGAGACCTAAGAAATACAGAAAAAATAACTTTACCACTTTTATAGCTTAGTGCTGAATCAGAGAGGAAAATTTTTAGTTCCTAAAAATTTCCTCGTTGGGGCTTTCTGGAGATAAACTCTTTTATCTGCGAAAAAATCCTCTGAAAACGAAATGAATCCGCATCAGGCGGATCACTTCGTTTTCAAAGGAGCGAGCGATCCTCAAGGGATGAAAGTTAAAACTCTTTCAAGCGAGTGAACTGCCAGTGAAGGGGCTGCAAAAGAGCCATTCAAAATCGTAAAATTATTTGTTTACTCATGTTACACAAGTAAGTCTATGTTATTCGCTGATCTCTTAGATTGGCGTGTTTTGCGTAACATCAGTTGTTTATTATTCCTAACTGCTGGAGTGGGTGAGTTTAATCTTGCACGGAGAAGTTTGTTTTGCAAAAATATATACATTTTTTATAATGTGTTGTAGCAACTTTTTAAATGGCTCGGCTTTCGTTTTTTGTGGTAGAAAAACGAGGAGAAGTGGCGTGGCATTGTACAAAAAACGTGAAATAATTAAGTTTACATCATTTCACGTTTCTTAAATGATTCGTACATTTCAAGTTCATGCACTTTAACACTTTTACACGCTCACTTTCTTTTTTCCTTTCCCAAATCATAATCTGAACCTTCCCTGTAGCATTTGAAAGGCATCAAATCATCATTTGCCACGATTTCGGCTGTTTACTTCTTCACCTTTGTATTGTCTTTTATACAATCTTTTAATGAAGGTTCATATTTCACTGAAATAAAATGTAGAAAATCAAAATTATCTTTTGTAGGAACTATCAACACTACACACAGTCAATGAAATAAAATTTTATCAATTGAGAGTTTTCTGATTATAGCGGAATGCGGTGGTTAGTAAATGCTGCAATAGCGTTTCATAAGTGTCAAAATTCCATATACTTCAGGAGGGAGAGATGGATCGGCGGTAAAACTGCCGATTCATCTCTCCCTCCAAAAGGATTTTCGCACCGAAGGCGCGGTAAACCCCTCAACTTGCTGATTTTTATAGATTTTTTTCTTTCACCGCAAAACGTTACAATCAGAGAATTTTGATTTCTTTCTCTTTTAGTAAAGCCAGATAAATAAATTTACATTTATTCCTTTTTCAAAAGGTTCTTTGGACAGAAATGATGTTGTTTTTGATGATTTTTGTTTCATGAAAAATTATCAATTTGAACACTAGAATGTCAACTACTTTTACCATTTAGACAAACGTATCTCAATTTCAGCGAAAAAAAAGTGAACAGTTAATCAAACGCAAAAATGAAATCTATTTTCTTAATCAGTGCAAGCTTTCTCCTTTTCAGCTTCTCAAATGCCCAGCGAACCTACTTTTTAACTGATATAGAAGGCAGTCCTCAGACTCTGGAACAGCGTATGGACTACCATAAAGTACAAGGAGCGAGTCTAGCAATTATCCGAAATTTTGAGATGGACACTTTGATTACGCTGGGGGTTCGAGACCAAAAACAAGGCTTGAGCGTCAACGAAAATACACTTTTCCAGATGGGGAGTATGACGGGTGCTATCGTCAATTTTGCCGTCTTACGATTAGTAGCAGCGGGTAGAATAGATTTGGATGCACCTGCCAATGATTATTTGACTTCTTGGAAAATTGAGGCAAAATCTTTCACAAAAAGAAAGCCGATTACTGTTCGAGATTTGATTTTAGAGCGTCGTGGATTTAATCCTGTTTATAAGCCACAAGGCTATCTGCCTGGCATAGAATTACCGAGTGTGCAGCAAATACTAGCAGGAGAAGCTCCTTCTAATTTAGCGGCACTGGATTTAAAGAAGAATAAATCAAAGAAATCTTCACTTGCCAATGACTTAATCCTTCAAATATTATTGGAAGATATATATAATAAATCATTTGCTGCTATTATTGAAGCCCAAGTTTTCCAACCGCTGAACATGACTCAATCTATCATAGCAGCGGAATTGAGCGATGAACAAAAGCAAAATGCTTGCATTGGATACGAAGAGAATGGAACAGTGATTGAAGGAGAACGCCTAGTCTATCCCGAACTAGCGCATTCTGGATTATGGTCAACGCCACAAGATTATGCCAAATTTGTGCTACATGTCTTAAAAGCAGCGCAAGGACTGGATAATAGTCTATTGAATCAGGAACTGGCGAAGGCGGGAATAGAGCCACAATATGGTAATAATGCTTTGATTTTGCTGAAAGGCGACAATCAAATTTATTGGGGCGGCGCACCGCGTGGATTTTACAGTCAAATGGCTGCCAGTGCAGAAGAAGGTTGGGTAGTGGTAGGCTGCTCTAATCGTCAGTTGGCTTGGCAGTTCGTGAATTGGGATTTGAACAGCCGAGCAATTGAGTACGCAAAACGTTGAAAGCCAATTGATACTGCAAATGGGATAAATTTGTGCATACGAATGTACTTGTTTAGCGCGCTTGAGGCGGATACGTCTGCTTAAATTGTTTATTTGTTTAACTGCAAAACATTGATTTTGAAAGCATTAAACGAGTCAACAAATCAACAAAAAAGAGAATGCACTTTTTTATCCCAAATAGAGTAGAAGTACTGAATAAGCTTAGTTTTTGTGCCTAAGGAACGAGGGATGAATAAACAGAGGTTCTTGACAAGATATTTTTGTGCTAATGGAGGCAGAAAAATCGCAATCCGCCTTAGGCGGACATAAGACTTTTTCTAACGAAGAGTAGCGCAAAACCTGTTCGCCTAAGGCGTAAAGATGAAGTCAAGAATCTGAGG
>JBCCRX010000428.1:0-5447 GCA_039201015.1 Bacteroidota bacterium
AAAACAAGTAGTACATAAATTATTGATTATGAAACACATAGCTATATAAATTGCACACAGATTTTTTCGCAGAAAAAATACTACTCTTTGTGTCCTTTTGTCCCTTTGTGGTTCATATATAGGTTTTGTTTTGCAGCTTGCTGCTATGAGCCTTAGTGGTTTAAATAGGATGAACCACTTAAATAACTCAATTTTCAATTGTCCATTTTCAATTTGGCGATTATATTGCTTTTTGAAGTCATCTTTTATCTATGAAATTTCTAGTTATTTTCTCTTGCTTCCTGTTTTCCTTCACCCATATCTGGTCTGAACCAAGCGAGTGCGAAGATAGCATCAGCGTTTATATCTTTATGCTAGAAGATTGCGTCATCAGTCAATACTACACCTTGAGCTTGAAAGAACTGTATCACGAATTTGCTTCTGAACAAATTCATTTCGTTGGTGTGTTTCCCAATCGTTTTTCTTCTCCCGAAACCATTGCTGCCTTCAAATCTGAATATGATTTGCCTTTTGAACTGAAATACGACTACTATCAAAGCCTTAGCCGAAAAATGGGAGCGACCGTCACGCCAGAAGTCGTTGTTTTTGACCACGCTAGGGAAGCTATACTTTACAAAGGCAGAATTGATAATACTTTCTTTCAGCTTGGAAAACGTCGGCAAGTCACGACACAATATGAACTCAAAGCAGTATTGCAAGCGATCAAGGAGAAAAAAAGCATAGCAATCAAAAATACAACCGCAGTAGGTTGCTTCATCAAGTACGAGAAAGATTGAATCCTTCAATTGTTAAAATCAATTTTTTTATTTTTGTGCCCGCTATTTTTGTTGCTCAAATCTGTCTTCTTATTTATGAATGTCTATTACGACTTACAAGATTTACCACCTTTTAAAAATGCGGTGCTCACCATTGGTTCTTTTGACGGAGTGCATCGTGGACATCAGAAAATACTAGAAAAGATCAATGTACTAGCCACAAAATATCTAGGCGAAAGCATCGTGGTTACTTTTCATCCGCATCCTCGTTTAGTCATTTATCCAAAAGACAAAAGCTTACGGCTGCTGACAAGTATAGAAGAAAAAATCGCGCTCTTCGAACGATTTGGTGTGGATCATGTAGTCGTAATTCCTTTTACGGTAGCGTTTTCGCAACAAGAGGCTGATGAATACATTGAGAAATTTTTGGTCGGCAAGTTTCAGCCCAAAGCCATTGTGATTGGCTACGATCATCGTTTTGGATTGAATAGAAAAGGGAATATAGATTTTATAAAGTATCATGCCAAAAACTATGATTTCGAGGTCGTTGAAATTGAGGAACAAGAGGTGGAGGAAATCACGGTGAGTTCTACAAAAATCAGAACTGCTTTACAGCAAGGTGATGTTAAAAAAGCCGCCCGCTTAATGGGGCATTATTTTACCTTAACGGGACAAGTTGTTTATGGACAGCAAATTGGTTCGACAATTGGATTTCCTACTGCTAATTTGAGTATCACTTCCAAGCAAAAACTATTGCCGCCCGATGGAATTTACGCGGTCTATGTTTATCACAAAGAACAGCAGTACGAAGGAATGCTCTACATTGGTCATCGACCGAGCATCAAAGACGAAAATCAGCGTTCCATAGAAGTCAATATTTTCAATTTCAATCAGCAAATTTATGGCGATACACTAAAATTAGAACTGGTCGATTTTATTAGAGAAGACAAGACTTTTGAAGGCTTGGAAGCCTTGAAGGAGCAACTCAGATTGGATGAAAAGCAGGTGAAAAACCACCTAGCAAAGCTAAAACAAGTAGCGCAAAAAACGCAAGCAACACAAGCTTCTACAGCAAGTGTTGCCATTGTCATCCTTAATTATAATGGTAAAGAACATCTTAGAGCGTTCTTGCCTACGGTACTGCAAACGACCTACACGGACAGCAAAATTTACGTAGCGGATAATGCTTCTACAGATGATTCTGTACAATTTTTGAAGGCACAATTTCCTGAAATCAAAGTGCTTGAATTGACGGAAAACTATGGCTTCGCAGAGGGCTATAATCAAGCCTTGCAGCAAGTAGAAGCAGATTATTTCGTCCTGCTCAATTCGGATGTAGCCGTGACGCCCAATTGGATAGCTCCTATCATTGGCATAATGGAAAACGATGCAGATATTGCCATTTGTCAGCCCAAAATTTTGAGCTATCAGCAGCCGACGTACTTTGAACACGCAGGGGCAGCGGGTGGCTTTATGGATCGCTTTAATTATCCTTTTTGTCGAGGTCGAATTTTCGATGCTGTAGAGATAGATGAAGGACAATATAATTCGGTACAAGAGGTATTTTGGTGCTCTGGTGCGGCATTTTTTATTCGTTCCAAACTTTATCTTAAAATAGGGGGCTTCGAAGGCTATTTTTTCGCGCATTTGGAAGAGATAGACTTGTGTTGGCGGCTGAAAAGGGCAGGTTATAAGGTGATGATTCAGCCGAAATCGGTGGTCTATCATTTAGGGGGTGGAGCTTTGAATTACGGCAGTCCCCGCAAAAGTTATCTCAATTTTAGGAACAGCTTATATACCATCGTCCGAAATGAAAAAGAGGGAAAAGTCTTTGGTAGGATTTTTGCTCGACTTCTACTAGACGGTGTCGCAGGAATCGTATTTCTATTAAAAGGAGAATTCAAACATATTGGCTCAATTTTTAGAGCGCACTGGCATTTTTTTCCAAAAGTACCACAATTGATGAGGGAACGCAGTCGAGTTAAAGATCAAATTAGGGAAGTAAGGATACAGGATGAACCCAATTTGGTAGGCAAGTACAAAAGCAGCATCGTTTGGCAATACTATGTGAATGGAAAGAAAAAGTTTAGTGATCTTAGCAAACAGTGATAGGCGAGCATTTGTAATGCGAAATTAGGGCTGTACGAAGTCTCGTTTTTGCTAACATTTTACTCGAAAATAGCCTGAGTCAATGTCAGAAAATCACTCAACAAGTAGGCTCCGTAAATTGGTGTTTCCGTCCATAAAAAACCGCTAGGGCATACTCATATCTTGTTGAGCGATTTCAGGAGCGTTACTAGAACTTATTTTGAGCATGGCTTAAGACTTTGTACACGCCTATATTACCATAGTAAATAAGTAAGAGGGGTGCATCAGCCTCACGCCTAAGTTTACGGTGTACTTAGACTGCCACTCTCAAACGGTCTTTCAGTGCCATCATATCGTCCCTAAATCTAGCAGCAGAAATGAAATCCAACTCTTTGGCTGCTTTTTTCATTTTGCGCTCTGTTTCTGCAATGGCTTTTTCGATTTGGTCGCGATTCATGTAGCCGACTACAGGATCGGCGGCGAGGCTAGGACTGGTCTCTTGCTCCACATAGACGTTTTGTCTGCCACGAATGTCCAGAATGGAGCTTTTGTTCATAATTTCTTCCTTCGACTTGCGCATGGTTTTCGGTACGATCGCGTGTCTTTCATTGTAAGCCATTTGAATTTGTCGTCGCCGATTGGTTTCATCTATGGTCATCTGCATGCTTTCGGTCACTTTATCCGCATAGAAAATGACCAATCCGTTGGCGTTTCTGGCTGCTCTTCCAGCCGTCTGGGTCAGTGAGCGATCATTGCGTAGAAAGCCTTCTTTGTCCGCATCCAAAATAGCGACCAAAGAAACTTCTGGTAAGTCTAAACCTTCTCGCAGTAGATTCACACCTACCAACACATCAAACTCACCCAAGCGCAAATCTCGCAAAATTTCCACGCGCTCCATTGTATCAACTTCCGAATGAATGTAGCGTACTTTGATATCGAGTTTAACGAGGTATTTGGAGAGTTCTTCTGCCATTCGCTTGGTCAAAGTCGTGATTAAAATGCGCTCATTGACTTTGATGCGCTCGTTGATTTCTTCTAATAAATCATCAATTTGATTGATACTAGCTCGCACTTCTATTGGTGGATCGAGCAGACCTGTCGGACGAATCAATTGCTCCACAATCATCCCGTCCGTTTGCTCTAGCTCGTAGTCACCTGGCGTCGCGCTTACGTAGATCATTTGATTGGTGAGTCCTTCAAATTCATTGAAATTGAGGGGTCGGTTGTCCATAGCGGAAGGTAGTCTGAAACCAAAACTCACCAGACTGCGCTTTCTCGCTCGGTCGCCGCCCCACATGCCTCGAATTTGCGGAATGGTGACGTGGCTTTCGTCCACCATCATCAAATAATCATCTGGAAAATAGTCCAATAGACAAAAAGGGCGCGTGCCAGGTTGCCGTCCATCGAAGAAACGCGAATAGTTTTCTACACCATTGCAATAGCCTAATTCTTTCATCATTTCTAGGTCGAAAGTCGTACGTTCTTTGATGCGTTGGGCTTCTAGCAATAGACCTTCCTTTTCAAAATATTTGGTCTGGTGGTGCAACTCGTCCTGAATATCGCTGATGATTTCTTTCATGCGTTCTTTGGGGGCAACGTACAGATTGGCGGGAAAAATCGCAACGTGTTCTAAGGCTTCTAATGTCTTTCCGCTCTCTGTTTCCAGCACTTTAATATCTTCAATTTCGTCTCCAAAAAAAGTGACGCGATAGCCAAAATCAACGTAAGGTAGATTGATGTCCACCGTATCGCCACGCACTCGAAAAGTCGCTCTCTTGAAATCAACTTCTGTCCTTGAGTATAAACTTTCCACCAATTGATACAAAAACGTATTGCGTGTGATGACTTGCCCTTTGTGGATGCGAATGATGCTGGTTTTGTAGTCTTCTGGATTGCCCATACCATAAATGCAAGAAACGGAAGCAACAATAATCACATCGCGTCGTCCTGAGAGCAAAGAGGAAGTCGCTCGAAGCCTTAATTTATCTACTTCTTCATTGATGGAAAGGTCTTTTTCGATGTAAGTGTCGGAAGCACTAATGTATGCTTCAGGCTGGTAATAGTCATAATAAGAAACGAAATATTCTACCGCATTATCAGGAAAGAACTCTTTAAATTCCCCATAAAGTTGTGCCGTAAGTGTTTTGTTGTGGGTCAGTATTAGCGTTGGGCGGTTGGCTTGTTCAATCACATTCGCCATCGTGAAGGTCTTTCCAGAACCCGTCACGCCAAGCAAAACCTGTGCGGGTTCTCCTTTTTCTATTCCATTCACCAATTCTTTGATCGCTTGGGGCTGATCACCTGTAGGTTGAAAAGGAGACGCTAATTTGAAAGCCATTTTGTGCTATTTTGATAGGGTTGAATACGAAATAATAAAACATTTTGTGTTAGAAAAGGTTCAACAAAAAAATTAGTACAATAGGCAAAATCCCAATCGTTTTAGAGTATGTTTTAAAATTTGAGGGCTCATCGGTGAATTTTGTGGAATAGAAGAAAAGTGGCATAAAATTGTGCAAAGGTTTACCTTTGGGAAATGGAATCAAAAGAGTTATACGAGACCCTATTAGCATTGCCTTTATTAAGCGTAACAGGCGTAAAAATAGA
>JBCCRX010000429.1:0-5429 GCA_039201015.1 Bacteroidota bacterium
CTTCAAAAAAAATCCCTGCGCCGCCGAAGGCGGCGCGGAAAGGGGGATGAGGGCGAAAGACGATTTTACAAAAATCATCTTTCGCCCTCAAACTCCCCTTGAAAAATCATATAAAACTTAGTTTACAGTGTATTTAATACCATATCAGAATAAAATTTTCTGATTATAATGGAATGCAGTGGCTAGTAAATGCTGCAATAGCGTTTCATAAGTGTTGAAATTCTATATACTTCAGGAGGGAGAGATGAATCGGCGGTTTTACGGCCGATTCATCTCTCCCTCCAAAAGGATTTTCGCGCCGAAGACGCGGAAAACACCTCAACTTGCTGATTTTTAGAGACTTTTTTCTTTCACCAAAAAACCTTACAATCAGAAAATTTCAAATAAATTATTTGACTTTTTACTGAACACTGTTTACCTTTGTGCCGTAATCAAAATAAAATGAGTGTAAAACAAAGAAGAGAGCGGGAAAAGGAAGAACTGCGAGCATTGATTCTCAAAGAAGCCACGCAAATGTTTTTGAAAGAAGGCTATGAGAATACGTCTATGCGAAAGATTGCGAAGAAAATTGAATACAGTGTAGGAACGATCTATTTATATTACAAGAATAAAGATGAATTATTGTATGCGGTACAAGGCGTGGCTTTCGATCATTTTTTGAATTATATGAAGCCGTTGATGGATGTGACAAATCCCGTGGAACGATTGAGAAAAATGGGCGAAATTTATTTGTTTTTCTCTCTACAAAACCCTGATTATTACGATCTTATGTTCGTCATTGAATCGCCCATGAATGCGGTGAAGGAACACGAAAGCTGGAGTAGAGGCGAGCAATTGTTCTCCATATTAAAGACCACTGTTCAAGCTTGTGTAGATCAGGGGCATGCGCAGGAGAAAAATGTAAATGCCCTTTCTTTTATGATTTGGTCGGCAATGCACGGCATGGTAACTTTGAAAAATAAATGCAGAATTCAGGTGATGGATGTAGAACACGAAGATCAGATGATGCGCGAAATCAATGAAATGATGATTGGTACTTTTTTTCAATCTTAAAAACTATTTTTTTGCAATATTAGTGAACGATGTTCATATAAAATATGCCGTTCACCCAATAATAAGGCGGTTCAAGGGCGCAAATAGCCTTTTCAGCAAAAAATAGTGGCACGACATTACTTTTGGGGACTTTTTTGCAAAACTTATTATCCGAACATTAAAATGTCCAGTACTATACACCTTTTCTAAACCGCAATATTGAAACACACAATCAGCGACAATGAAGACGAATCACATTTTACTGCTTCTTTCTTTTCTCCTCTTTCAAAGCATACATTTGCTGGCACAAGAGAACTATCTAGAGCAATACATCGAAGAAGGCTGGAGCAACAATCTGAACCTAATCAAAGAACAAATTGAGCGCAATCAACAGCAAGCAAAAGTGGACGAGGCTTACGGCAGTTTCTTACCCAATGTAAGTTTTAAGGCAGATTATTTGTTAGCAGCAGGGGGACGAGATATAGCCTTTCCAATCGGCGATATTATAAATCCTGTCTATGGAACACTGAATCAAGTAACGGGTGAAAATCGCTTTCCCACCGATCTTGAAAACGTGAATGAACAGTTTCTGCCCAACAATTTTCACGACACCCGTATCGTCATCAATCAACCACTCTTCAATAGTAGTATCTACTTCAACCACAAGGCACAAGAGCAACTCCTTTCCGTACAAGATGCCAAAATAGCTGCCTATAAAGTAGAACTGAAAAAAGAAATTAAGCAATCTTATTACAACTACCTCAAAACAGCCCGTGTACTGGAAATCTATGACAGCACGGAAGTCTTACTGAAAGAACTCTTGCGCACCAACAAAAAACTAGTCAAATACGACAAAGCCACCGAAGATGTAATTTACAGCGTCGAATACGAACTCCAAAAACTGGAAAGTGAACGCGCGAATATTTTACAACAACGCGTCTTGGCGCAGACCTATTTCAACACCCTACTCAATCGAGCACTCAATGCGACGATAGAAGAAGATCGAAGTATTAATGTTCAAAATATCCAAACATTTGACCCCAAAACTTTACTGGCATCTGCCTTGCAAGCACGCCCCGAAATCAAGCAAATCGAAAGAGGCATCCTCGCACAACAAGTGGTGGAAGAACTACAACAGAGAAGCAATTTACCGACGCTCGGTTTGCAAGTACAAGCTGGTTTTCAAGGCTTTGGCTATACCTTTGAAGATCAAGCCTACGCGACCCTTGGCTTTGGCTTACAATGGAATATTTTTGAAGGCAAACAAAAACAGCATCGTCTCCAACAAAGCCAGTTGGAAACCCAAAAATTGCGTCAAGACCTAGCCGTAGTGAAGCAACAAATCGAACTCCAAATTCGAGAAGCTTGGTACGGTGTGCAAGCGGCAAAACAGCAGTTGCAAGCAGAAAAAGCAGCATTGACGAGTGCAGAAAAAAGTTTTCGAATCATTCAGAAAAGATACGCCGCCGATCAAGCCATTTTAGTAGAATATCTGGACGCTCGAACCAAAATGACCAATGCACGAATCACGGTTTCTGTCAGTGAATATGACCTCCTGATTCAGCAAGCCATGCTAGAAAGAAGTTTAGCACTTTAAGGAATGATGAAATAATAAATAAGAATCGGAGGTCATTGTTTTTCATTCCTAAATAAATTTAGCTTCATCTAAAACGATAAAAAATGAAACTTTCCAACACAGAAAAAGATAGATTACAATCAAAATACGGCAATTGGGCTTTGGTGACGGGTGCAAGTTCAGGCATTGGAAAAGAACTTACACAACAACTTGCTTCGGCAGGCTTCAACTTAGTCATTGCTGCAAGACGAAAAGGTGTCCTCTACGAAATTGCTGCCGATCTACAAGCGGCGTATCCCATCAAAGTACATACGGTGGCGGGTGATCTATCACAGCAGCCAGAAGTAGAAAATCTGATCGAAGCAGTGCGTGAAATACCGCTTGGCTTAGCCATTTTGAATGCAGGTTTTGGGACATCTGGAAAGTTCATCGAATCGGATATAGATAAAGAGGTAAACATGTTGGATTTGAATTGTAGATCACTTTTGATGCTGTCGCATCATTTTGCTCAACAGTTTGCTAAAAAACAAAAAGGTGGCATCATTCTATTAAGTTCATTGGTTGGCTTTCAAGGTGTACCAAATGCTGCCAATTATGCCGCCACCAAAGCCTACGTGCAATCTCTGGGAGAAGCCCTAGCTGTGGAATTGAAACCGCACAAAGTGGATGTCCTTTGTGCCGCACCAGGACCCGTTAATACCAGTTTTTCAGAAAGAGCCAATATGCAAATGGGCAACGTCCTGAAACCAGAAGACATTGGCGTACCCATACTGAAAGCATTGGGTAGAAAAACAACCGTTTTGCCAGGCACATTAACCAAAATATTGACCTATTCTTTGAGAACCGTCCCAAGGTGGGCTAAAGTAAAAATTATGAATCAAGTAATGGGTGGCATGACAAAACATCAGCAACATTCAGCTAGTAGTATGACCTGAAATATTTTTTCGATAAGCATATATAGAGTTCAAGAAACAACAGCAATGCAACGTTTTTTTTGCAAAAGAAAGCCTTATATGTTCTTAAGTGTCCTTAGGTGTTTCGCAAAATATCACACTTTGTAGTTTGACTGTTTACTGTAAATCTACCAGTATTAGATGCTATTATAAAAACCTTTCATGACTTAGAAATCATGCTTTTTTGAAATTAATAGGATGACTTTGATGTCATCCTGTTAACTAGCCTAATCATCATTCGCATATCTAGTAATTATTGATTTTTTGGATCTAAGTTCCGACCATAAATACACATAAATATGAAAATGAAATATAAAAATACAATGTTTGTTGCGCTATCATTGATCTTCGCGCTGTCCGCTTGCAAACAAGAATACGAAGGACAACAAATTGATCCGAATCAAAAACCCAAAGCACAATTGGTCAAAATAGAGCAGGTGGAGCAAACCACCGAACCCATTCCGATAGAAGCCAGTGGTATGATTGGTTCTAAATCAGAAATGAATCTGTCTTTTAAAATTGGAGGTATCATCAATCGCATCTATGTATCCGAAGGGCAGCGCATTCGCAAAGGACAATTGCTCGCCAAATTGAAAACAACAGAAATAGACGCACAAGTGATGAAGGCACAACAAGGTGTTGACAAATCCAAACGCGACCTAGAACGCATCCAAAAGTTGTACGCCGATACGGTGGCGACCTTAGAACAGGTACAAGACTTGACAACGGTTTCAGAACTGGCGGCTGCTGATTTAGAAATCGCGGAATTCAATCAAGAGTACGCCAAAATTATTGCGCCCACCAGCGGACGATTGCTGAAAAAATTTGCGGAAGAAAATGAATTGACGGGTGCAGGAACGCCTATTTTTCGATTGGCTTCGAGCGGCAAAGATGCCTTTATTCTTAATATTGGTGTAGCCGATCGCGATGTCATTCGTTTGCGCCAAAATGATCGTGCAGAAATCCGCTTGGATGCTATACCTGGACAAATTCTTACTGCCTACGTCTCTGAAATCGCGGAAGCTGCCGACCCCAGAACAGGTTTCTTTGAAGTGGAATTGACATTGAATGTAAGCAGTAGTTTACCTTTAAAAAACGGCTTTATTGGTAAAGTAAAAGTCTTTCCCAGCAATCAAGCTGCTTACTACAAAATCAATATGAACGCTTTGGTGGAAGGGCAAGCCGATCGAGCCAATATTTATATTCCAGAAGACGGTAAAGCACGAAAACTAAGCATCCGCCCAGCTTATATTAGCAAGGATTTTTTCACCGTAAATGCAAGCGAAATCGACAGTTTGGAGCAAGTCATCACCGACGGCGCGGTTTATCTAAAAGAGGATGTTGCCATTCGAGTGGTGGAAACGGAAAGTAGCGCAGTAGATAGTAATGTGATGACGCTGAAGGAGTGATGAACTTCGAATATTGAAGTTGAATGATGAATATTGAAGTTGGCTAATAGGACGTATGTATCATTTCCTTATGCCCTATTCAATACTTGTCCACCTGATGCAGAGAAACATTTCGTTATTGTATATAAAACGTTCATTCACAGTAAAATACGTCGTTCTCTCCGCCTCAGGTGGATAGCGGAAAATTTCACACGATGTATCAAGTTTCCTGATTGTAACGTTTTGCGGTGAAAGAAAAAAGTCTCAAAAAATCAGCAAACTCAGTGGTTTTCCGCGCCTTCGGCGCGAAAATTCTTTTGGAGGGAGAGAGGTGGGGGGGGGGGGGGGAGGGGGGGAGGAGAGGACCCAGCAGCACACCAACAACGGGGGGGGAGGGCGACGCAGAGAGATAAAAAAAAAAAAGGACAAGAATTAAAGAGTAGAAAAAAACTTCACCTAAAAAGATTCGCAAATTCAAAC
>JBCCRX010000430.1:0-5425 GCA_039201015.1 Bacteroidota bacterium
CGGAATTGTTGAGGGAATCAATAATAGAATCAAAATGATGAAACGTAGAGCTTTTGGATATAGAAATTTTCAAGCTTTCCGAACTAGGGTTTTGGTTGAATTTCTCTGATCTCCACAATGTTCACCGATGAGCCAGAAGTAATAAGATGACACTCATTGCAGATGCTCGTTCTGGCGAATTTCGCTTTAAGTTAAAAAAGTTGAAGTAAATAAGCAAGAGGGCAGATTTACAGCAATTTCTTCTGTAGAAGATTTTAGCAATTGGGGAGCGAGAAATGGGAAGATATGGAAGCTCAAAAAGAATAAGCGGATTCTTTTTTTGTGACGTGATTTTGACACCTCAACTGGTCTGCATGCTTATCTGAATTAAGTCTAAATAAAAATATTACGTATCTTTGGATCAATTTTTATGACTTGGCACAAGAACTTAAAATTGAACATGGATACTATTTCCGTATTAGTCGCAGATTCTGATTACCTGATTCGAGAAGGATTGAAGCACATTTTTGCTCAGAGACCAAATATTGAGGTGAAAGAGGAAGCGACAAGCCAATCAGAATTGTTAAGGAAATTGTACAAGGACGATTATGATGTCGTCATTCTAGATTACAACCAGCCTAAGCACTTCGACATGTCAACGTTGGAGGAAGTAAGAAAAGCAGCTCCGAAAACCAATATTCTGGTGATTAGTTCTGATACCAATAAGCGAAATATATACGATGTCATTGCAGGAGGGGTCAACAATTTTCTGACCAAACGTTGTAGCAAAGAGGAAATATTTGCTGCGGTGCGTGCCGCTGCAAAAGGAGAGAAATTCTTTTGTAAAACGATCTTGAATTACATTTTAGAAAAATCTTTACGCTCCAAAAAAGAAGAAACTGTCATGCCTTTGACGGCTAGAGAACTTGAAATTGTACGCTTAGTTGCTCAAGGACTTATATCCAAACAAATCGCTTCGAAGCTAGACATTACCATACATACCGTTTATACGCACCGCAAGAAAATTCTTAAAAAGCTTGGGCTAAGTTCTGCCTCTGAACTCGTGCTATACGCTGTTAATCAAGGAATTGTAAATTAAAATATTTTTTTATTTCTCTTCTATTTTTTATCTAATCCGTTCATATTCAGTTTTTTGCAATACGTATCTGCTATCATTTTCACGGATATATATAACTTTCGTTTCAAAAAAGCGTTAGGATATTAATGTAAACTGTTGATTTAGTTCAATTTATGGCTAGAGGTCAGACGTTAGAAGTGAGAAGACAGACTCGCAAACTACGAACTGAAGTAGCCTTCTGGATTTCAGTAAATTGAAATACATTACACAATTGTTTCATTATTAATTCTTTACAACTTTAAACGGATAGCCGCATTTTTCATTAAAATATGCCGTTTGCCGCACCTTTTCAGTTTGAACTGCCTGCGGCTAACTATTCTTAAATTAAACATCTTACATGAAAAACCTAATTTGGATACTATTCATGTGCCTGAGTTCTAGCACACTTGCTCAACGCTACGTTCTATTCAATCCCAATTGCATGGAACGATTAAAGTACGATGTCATTAATGGCTATGGAGGAGAAAGTTACATTATATATGCAGTAGAATTGAACGATCAAGAAAAAGTTTTCTTGGAAATAGGAAAAGAGGAAGGCAAATCGCTTAGTCGCATCACGCGAGCAGTCATTACTTGCAATAGTCCAAGTATCAGTAAGAATATGGTCAATCGTATCAATGGCAATGTGGGAGAAAAATATGCGATTGTGTTAAAGGAAGGCAGTGGAAAATTCAGAGTATCGGATGTGAAAGCAGCGAGCTATTATAAGCAGTCTGACAGTGGTATAGAGTACATTGGCAAAGACTACGCTTTCTCATACGATAGCTTTAGAGATACGCCAAGCCAAAATCTCGCTAGTCCCAATTCTGGCAGTCGAGTATTTTTTGTGGGTAATTCAAGATACGAATGCTTTGAAGCCAATACCTTTAGTATCAGTACACAATCCGATAGTGATGTGGGACTAGACCTAACGATTATTCCAGAAGTGGGTGTACTCGAATATCGTACCAATCTTTCGGGAGGCAATGGAACGAAACGTCTAGCGACAGTGAATGCAAAAACTTTTCGTTCTATCGTTCAAGACAGATGCCAAGATAGGGTTTCTGAGCCAGTCGCTACTAATCGAAACAACGATGTAGTTACTGCTCCTGTCACCACAACGACTCCTACTTCCAGTGAATTTACGGAGCGTTCTGAGAACAGAACACCACCAGTCACTACCAGCACTGCATCTGTCAGCAAAAACGCCAGCAATTCGACGCCTGATTACGGCATTATTTCCAGAAGAATAGGAACAAGCGCTTCTAATAATACCATTGTTTACGAGAATGGCTCAAACAATAGAATCACAGCGAATACCGACAACAGTACATCTGATATTCATACTGTGGCAAAAGGAGAAACACTATTTAGGATTGCCAAAAAGTATGGCATTTCCGTTGCGCAGTTGCAATCCTTTAACGATCTAAGGAACAACACTATTTTTCCAGGCGACCGACTCTATGTAAGTGCGCAGAGCGAAACGCTGACAGAAAGAGGAAATACCAGAACAGTGGACATGCGAGACCGCAATAATACCACCAGTACTGCCAATGCCAGAGATACTAACTGGCCTGCCAATACCAATCCCGCTTGGGAAAATACGGACGGCTATCATGTTTTTCAAAGAGGAGAGAGTGTTGCTGGTATCGCTAGATTGTACGGCTACACGGAGGAACGATTCCGAGATTTGAATACTTTGCGTCCAAATGAAAATGTACCTGTTGGTTATCGTCTAAAAACGACAGATTGTGATTATCAGCCACCCAGGAATGATAGCAGAACAACGACTAGCGATACTTTCACGGGCAGAAGTGTAAATGATGATTTCAATGACGGCTACGACGATGAATTTGTGCCGAGTGTTCGGACACCCGCGCCTTACGGAGATGACCGCTACCGACGCTTGGATGAAACTAGAAATAGCAGCAACAGAGATTATCGAAAAGCAGCTTCTCCAACCACTTACAGTGAGGGCAGTGCTTTAAATATCCGATTCGACCGCGAGACACAACTGCATTTGGTGAAAGAAAATGAAACCCTCTACAGCATTGCTAGAAAGTACAATACTTCTGTGACAAAACTGGCAGACGCCAATAATTTAGACCCTAGAGAAGTGCTGCTACCTGGTCAGTCTATTTTTATTAAGTAGGTAGTTGTATAAGATGGAAGGCATCAGCATGAGGCTGATGTCTCTCATCTAATTAGTAAAAGCATCAAACCAATAAAGAACATTTACGTAAGCTCCCGCTTCATCAAATAATCCGTTTGTTCTTCTTTTCCTAGAGTAAAAATGTGCGTTCCGAAGTACTGAAAGCCACATTTTTCGTAGAACTGTATCGCCTTGGAATTGTGTTCCCAGACACCAAGCCAGAGTATCTTCTTACCATTTTCTTTTCCAACTTCCATGGCTTTTTCAATTAGTTGCTTTCCATAGCCCTTTCCCTGCATTGATTTTTCGATATAAATTCGCTCTAATTCGATGCAGTCTTCTTCTTTTAAGTCTCCCTCCGCTTTATCCAAATTTAATTTGATGTAAGCCGGGATATGCCCTTGCTCTTCTATTAAGTAGAACAAAGATTGGGCGTGCGCTAGTTCTCTCTGGAAAGCAACGGGCGCGAAAGCTTGATTGAGGTAATCTTGGAAAACATCAGGATCATTGAGATGTGCATAAGTCGCGATAAAAGTAGATTTGGCGAGCTTGCGCAAAGGTTCTAAATCTATCAGAGTCGCTTTTCTAATTTGAGTATTCATGATGTTTTGAAATAGGTCTCAACTATCATCGAAATTTATTCACCATCTCAGAACCTTCTAAGGACATTAATTCGCAATTAAAAAGAGCGATATCCGTACTGTAATATTTCAATCCTCGTTTAGCATTCAAATTGAGAAAAGTAGCATTCCCATTGTCTTTCAGGCAAATTCGGGCTTCTGCTTTTAGTTGTCCATTTTCGTTCAAACTTCCATCTTCAGGTACACCATCGTATAGGATATCAGGCACCTCTTTTTTGAATTTCAGAAACAGCCATTTACCAATATCACTGCCCAATTTTGGTTTGGTATCTTCTTTGCGAAAGGTATTATTGTGTACGTAGATTCTTTTGGGATAGGGGTCATAGGCTTCATCTTTTATAGGAAGGCCCGTATAAAGATAACTGACTATTCCTGTTCCTATTGTTTTATTGTCAATCAATTCATTATCAAAGACTTCTACATCACTAGTCGCAAGAACGAGGACGCCTGTGCCAGGTGGTACAGATGCGACAATATTACCTTTGGGGGCAAAGTTTTTGTAGTTGTTGCCGATGATTTTATTATCAAATATACGGACATTACCACCTTTCTTTTTTAAGAGATCAGGTAAGTCAAAGACCAAAATACCACCTGTATTGTCCTCCGCCACATTATTATATACATCCGCATTGGTGGAGTTTTCAATTTCAATGCCCGCTACATTCTGGAAGGCACGAGAATTGCGTACTACAATTTGATCAGATTGCCCGACATAGATACCAGCATCTGACGCTCCAATTGCTTCGCAACTATCAATGAGGACGCGTTTACACTGCACGGGATAAAGTCCGTAGGCACCGTTCTTTTTGCTTGCCTTTTTAGTCCAAGCTACTTTTACTTTAATGAAATTAATGCCGTCCGTTTCTTGCACTTTGATGCAATCGCCTTTGGTGTCCAATATCGTCAAATCTCTAATCGTGATATTAACGCCATTTGTTATTTTTAAACCTTCTGCTCCTGTGCTTTGACCTTTGAAAGAGAGTATGCTTTTGTCGATTCCTTTGCCTTGGATGACAATGTTTTTTTTGCCGTCCATCGCCAAGCTACCTGCTATTTGAAAAGTACCTTCCTTCACTTCGATTGTGCCGCCGTCTTCCGTTAGGATCAGTTGTGTTTGCAGCTCTTTTTCATAAGCCGTTTGGCTCCACAATGAAAAAGAAAATAGGAAGACCAGCAAGAAAGTCAGCATGTTTTTCATTTACGCTCTATATTTAAATGTAGTAATTTGTTTGTGATTTTTATACCTAGATTTATCTTTAATAGGGAGAAAAAAAACTTGGAGCCAGAAGCAGTCAGATACTAATCAATTATTTGTGAAATTGGATTATTTTTGATAAGCTATGAAATTTGTGTTTCTGAATGATTTCATTTGGTCAGCATTATTTATGGAAGCTTACGTTTATCTTCAAATCATATGGGCGTCACGCCTTAGGCGGACAAGTCGAGCCCATATGATTTGATCAAGGTTTTTTAAAGGGAGAAGCGGCGAGTTTCGCCGCTTCTCCCTTTAAAACCTTGATTCGTTTGGAAGGACTC
>JBCCRX010000431.1:0-5410 GCA_039201015.1 Bacteroidota bacterium
CAAACAGCTTCTTAGTATTAGATAAATTAGTACACTGTAAACTAAGTTTATTTGTATTTTAAATGGGGGAGTTTGAGGGAGAAAAAAGGGTTTTAGGAAAACCCTTTTTTCTCCCTCACCCCTTGTTCGCCGCCGTCTTCGACGGCGGTAGAGGGGTTTTTTGAAGCTCGAAATTCTAAGGAATTTCTCGCTTCTCAAAATTAAAACAAACTTAGCTTACAGTGTATTAGAAACGAGGGATGAATAAACTGAGGTTCTTGACAAGACATTTTTGTGCTAATGGAGGCAGAAAAATCGCAATCCGCCTTAGGCGGACATAAGACTTTTTCTAACGAAAAGTAGTGCAAAACCTGTTCGCCTAAGGCGTAAAGATGAAGTCAAGAATCTGAGGTTATTTGTGCGTCGTTCCTTAGGATAGCCGTTCTAATTTTTTCCACTTTTTCCGATAGCTTATTAGTGGTCTATGTTACTCTATCTATCTACTTTTCTCAAAACAATTTGTTCGCCTTGCTTTTCTATCATTAAATCAAACAGCGTTTTAATAGAAGGATATTCCGCTGCTTTAAACTGGCGTTGGCTCAATTTTAGATTAGACTGAATTGTAATTTTTTCTTCATCGCTGGAAACGGTATAACGAAAACGGCCGCCATCATTTGGCAATTTTATGCTAGTAGATGCTGGCAATTGTTCTATTTCATAAGCTGCTGGAATTGCCAGTTCAAACAAATAAGTATCTATAAATTGATAAGGAAAGTCGATGTCTGAATAGCGTTTTCTTATCTTGAAAGGGTTTTCTGAGAAGTTGCTGTGTAAAATAGGAGAGATGTAAAGCATGTCTTCATTGTTAATGACTTGGTCGTGGATAGAAAAGTCAAATTCCGCGTAGAAGTCTTGGTCGAGTGTTTGCTCGTTTTGGGTTGTAAAATTTGATAAACTAAAGTCTTCTGACAAGGTGGCTATGCGTTCTTCCCAATACGCACCTTCTTTTTGCTCTGGTGCTGCTGCTGTATGGCGTTCTGATACCGCACTATAACCAGTGCATTTGGTTTTGACGTGTCCCTTCAAATAATTGTCCTCCAAATTGCACTTGACTTGAAAAACATCTCTAGTCGTCGGAACGCTAATATCAATCCAACGAGAAGCCTTTCCATCGACCAACCAAGCCTTGTAGTTCAAGGCATCTATTTCTGGATAGCCCATAGGACGTACTGGGTCGCCCACATCCAAAAAGGTCTCTTTGTCGTCCAGTTTTGCTTGAACAAACATATAATTGAATTGATCGAAGATGGCATGGTCAGGAATTAGTTTTCCGTGTCCGCGAGTACTGGTAAGCAAGGGATAGGCTTCTATTTCTAAAGCTCGTAAAACCGCCAATAGCATCAAGTTCATTTCTGCTCTACTAGCTGTTTTCTTTTCAAAAACTTTATTCAAATTCTCACTTGTGAAAATGCCATAATAGCCATTCCATTCTATATTATTGGCTAAATAATCGTACACGATTTGTGCCTTCTTTTTTTGTGTTTTTGCACGAGTTGTGAGTGGTACTATACTTTCTATTACTTGCTTTGAAGTACGTTTTTTCAGATACTGATCTCCGAAATTGTAATGAGTTTTTAGTTTTGTAGCCAAATCCTCCCAAGAAGACAAAACAGATTGACGCACATAGAATTCTTCTTTACCGCCAATTTCCGCTGACTTGCCATAGACTTTATCCAACTGAAAGCGGATTCTGGCTCTATAGTCATTGTAAGAAGTCATGTAGCGTTCGTCCTTTGTTGCGGGCACATCCCACATTTCGTATAGTTTTTCGCTAATTTTCAACTTCCCTACTCCATGATAGCTGTATGTATCTTTTCCAAGTTTTCTCAAATATTCACTTCCTTGAAATAAATAGATGTAACCCAATACATCAGGTGCAAAAAATTGTAGCCTACTGTATAGAACAGGAATGTCGTGCTGGAAATACCACTCTTTCAATTGCACCAAGTCTTCTCCCCTCATACTGTATTCGTATTCAATAATAGAACCTACTTCCAGTTGAGGTAAAGCGAAATTTACGTACGAATATCCTCCTTCATTTTTTTCTCTGAAAAAATCTGCTTTTTCTAAAGGGTAGCGTTTACCATCTGGAGAAATAGATTGTGCTTTGATGTTCCGAATCAATTCAAAGTCGTCCTTTGCATAATAAGGAAGGGCGATGGTTCCACGATCTAAGCTACTGGATTTGAGCAATTTTATTCTTCGATGATGCCTAAATTCGTAGCTACTATTTTCATAAGAAGCCGCAATACTGGCAGCGTCAAATAGAATGACTGCTTCTGCCGCCGTATCTTTTTCATAGGTCTCCATTCTGAGGTGAATGGGATTAACTTTTCCCCAATCTTCTATGATTTGAGTATGAGCAGATAGCGAAAAGAAGAGAAAAATAGAACTATAGAGAAGGGATTTTTTCATAATTATAGATGTACTTTTGGTTCTTTGATAATTTTTGCAAAATGTGAATATTAGACTTTTGAAGTTTGGATTATAAAGCTTTGTATTCAACACTTTTGATCTTAAAACTTCAAAAGTCTTATACAGTGAAATCAAGAAATTGCAAAAATTGTCAAAGAAACCTTATTTTTTTTGTGCATTGTCTCAAAGCGGATAGGTGCTAAAAGCGTCGCCTGAATAGTGCAAAATTGCTATATTACAATCTTGGTTAATAGAGATGCGCCATCTAAACAGATAAACGGTTCAACGAATCAACAATATCAACAGCATCGCCTTTGCCACAGATGCAACAAAGGCGAGAGGGATTCCAAAAAACGGCGTCATTTCTATTCTTCCTCCATGGTACTTCTTAGCACAATTTGCTCTTGTTGTTTTTCCGCAACGATGTCAAAAAAGTTTTTCACAGCAGCATACTCTTCTGGTAAAAACATTAGCTTCTTCACCTGTACATTCATCACAATTTGAACCATATCCTCTTTGGGTTGACTGGTCGAAAATAAGAATTTTCCAGCACCGTCGGCTAAAGTCAAGTTGACGGGCTCTGGCATATCTTCTACCGCGTATCCTTCTGGCACGGCTACATTTACGATGATTCTTTCATTGATTGGATGCGAAAAATCAATTGGGAAATTGCGTTCTTCTAATTTGAATGGACTCTCTTTGAAAGAAGAGTAAAAAACAGGCGTCATGTAAATATAATCATCCACAACTTGCGCTAAATCAGATAGTTCGCAGTCCATTTTTTCTTTGAAAGGCTTGGAAACGGCATCTAGATTCTCGTATTTCACATTCGCAATGCTTGCATCCACGGCTTGCGCTCCAAAAGCAGCCGCCCAGTGATCGCCTGCTTTATCCGAACGTGCTTTTCTGCGCTCGCTCAGTGCAGTATAACCTTTAAAATTGCACTGAATATCTCCTTTCACGATGCCTTCTTCGTCTATTGTCAAATTCGCCATTATGATGTCGCTTTGCTTGCTGGGCGTAATGTCTATCCACTGCGAAGTGCCATTGTCGGATACGATCATGCCTTGACGATTCAAGGAATTTCTTCTCAGAAGATCACTAGGGCGATCTCTATCTGGAATGTCAATCAAGATCGCTTTATCACCCACTAATGCGCAAACCAACGTATGATTGAATTGATCGGTGAAAGGATAAATTGGGAACATTTTTCCATACGTTCGAGTACTGGTCAAAACGGGATATGCCGTGATGTCATTAGCACGCAGCAAAGCAATCATCATGAAACTGAATTCCGCACTATTGGCACTTTTGGTCTCAAAGCACTTATTGATGTTTTCATCTTTGAAATAATCGTAGCTTTCATTCCAAGCAATATTATGCGCCAAATAATTGTAGATGCGCGCAATTTTTTCTTTATCGTCTTTAGCATCCATTAAGCTGGGCTGTACGGCTGCAATCAAGTCTTTGGCAAACCTGGGTTTTAGATACTGCGCACCAAAGTATTCTGACTCAATCAAGTCCTTTGCAATATCATCCCAAGAGGTCATGACATTTTCGTAAAAAGAACCAGGAATATCAACGGATCGCAACTGAAATTTGACACGCATCATGTAATCGCGCATAGTTGTGATGTGAGGCTCTGCTCTTAGGGCAGGCACGTTCTTAGCGATGTAAGTTCGATGATCTGCATCTACATTGCCGAGACGCGTTTGCAATACTTTTTTGCCTTCTTGAAAATCCGCTAATTGCTCGTGTCCTTGCACCATTTCTGCGTATTGAAACCATTCGGGCATCACAATACGCAATTCGCTGTGCATCACTGGAATATCTTCTTGAAAATACCAAGTAGGGAGTTTATAAATGGAAGGAGAACTTTGGCGAAATTCGTATTCGATAATTGAACCTTCTTGTAAGTTGGGAAAGGCAATACGTTTGCGATAATGATCGTCATAGACTTGTTCATCAAACATATCTTTTTTGGAAACCTCTATTTTTGTACCGTCAGGTTGAATGACTTGTGCTTTGACTGTCAAGCTATGACCACTCGCTTTTCGGTAACCCAACACCACATCACCTTCATCAAATCCCGCTCTTTTCAAAATCTTAACGCGTCGGTGTACTTTCACGCGATACATCAAATCTTGCCCGAAATCGAAAGTGTAGCTTCCGTACTCACAAAGTACCACCGCATTGGCTTGGGTGTCTTGTGGGTAGCTAGTCATTTGTAGTTGCTCTTCGGCTACTTTTCCCCACTTCATGGGTGCTTTCTGGGTAGAAGCCGTTGTGGCAATGAAAGAAAATGATGTGACAAGGCAAAATAGAACAGAAAACCGTTTCATATATTAGGTTTTTGCAGAGATTGTTGGCATGGGTTTAGGAATAATCCATAAATTGACTACCAAATATATTTGTAGGCTATTCCTGATGATGTCAAAACAAACTCTATAATGAATGAAAAATTGCTAGAGAACCTTTTCGTAGCAGCTATAATGGGAAGGATGAAGAATAATTGCTGGTGTTGATTGTAGTTTTGATCTTTGCATCCTAATGTTTCGTTATTATGCTAACGGTGTTTTGACACAGAGGTTACATTTGTAGGCAAGATTTTGTATGACGCTGAGTCAACTACTAGATAACTGCCCAATTGCAGGCGAGCTTTTCGATTTATGTGTATAAAAAACGAATTTTTTTTGCGAAAGAATTCAGGAAGTGTCTAGTCTTATTTTAAGACTCTAAAACCAAATCATAGCAGGATGCCCAAAGGCGTAAATTTTTATTGCATAAAAATTTACGCCTTTGGGGTTTTCGGACGGAGAGAGAGTTTCGGTTCTCTGAATTTTTTTGAGGAATTATCAAAATCGACCTAATTTCTTTTAGTGAAAAACACCGTTAGCATAATAACGAAACATTAGGATGCAAAGATCAAAACTACAATCAACACCAGCAATTATTC
>JBCCRX010000432.1:0-5405 GCA_039201015.1 Bacteroidota bacterium
GAAAAAAGGGTTTTAGAAAAACCCTTTTTTCTCCCTCATCCCTTTTTCGCCGCCGTCTTCGACGGCGGTAGAGGGGTTTTTTGAAGCTCGAAATTCTAAGGAATTTCTCGCTTCTCAAAATTAACAAAAACTTAGTTTACACAGTACTTAGTATCTAAATAGTGGCATCAGCGGAAACCTCCTTTGCCGTCGAAATCACTGCCGAGGCAAGCAGATCATCAACGCGTCCCTGGATATTGGTGAGTTGCTCAAAGCCCCTAGCTTTTAAAATAGAAGCAGCTACGGTGGAACGATAGCCACTTCTGCAATGTAAATGATAGGCTTGGTTTTTGTCCACTTCACTCATATGTTTATTGATGAAATCCAAAGGAAAATTCTGTGAATTTTCGATATGCGCGCTTTTCCATTCGCTGGGTTTGCGCACATCCAAAACCTTTGTGTCCTTATCTTTGGCATACTCCGTCTCAAAAGCAGCGACATCTATGGTTCTGATTTGATCGATTTCCCCTTTGTAGGCTTTCCAACTTTCAAAGCCGCCTTCCAAATAACCAATGGCATGATCGTAGCCAACTCTTGCCAGCCGCTTGACGGTTTCTTCGGCTCTTCCTTCGGGCGCAACGATCAAAATTTGCTGCTTCAAATCAGGAATCAAGGCACCGACCCAGGGCGCGAAACTACCATCCAAACCAATAAAAATAGCGTTCGGGATAAAACCTGCGGCGAAATCCTCTTTGCTGCGCACATCCAAAATTAAAGCACCCGTTTCATTGGCCACCAATTCAAATTCACGTGCAGAAAGTGCCCTCGTTCCTCTTTCCATGACTTCATCGATGCGGTCGTAGCCTTGTTTGTTCATTTTGGCATTCTTCGCAAAATATTCGGGTGGCGGCATCAGTCCGTCGGTGACTTCGCGGATAAATTCCGCTTTGCTCATATCAGCGCGAAGGGCATAATTGGTCTTTTTTTGATTGCCCAGAGTGTCCCAAGTTTCTGTGCTCATATTTTTTCCGCAAGCAGAACCCGCACCGTGCGCTGGATAAACGATGACTTCATCGGGCAGGGTCATAATCTTCTCTCGCAGACTGTCGTACAGCCAACCTGCCAAGTCTTTTATGCTCGTTTTGCCTTGCTTTTGCGCTAAATCAGGACGACCCACATCACCAATAAATAGGGTGTCACCGCTGAAAATGGCATACTCTTTTCCATCTGCTCCCAACAGCAAATAAGTTGTACTTTCGGGCGTGTGTCCAGGTGTGTGTAGTACTCTTATTTTCACTTTTCCAATCTGAAATTCCTCGCCATCTTTGGCTTCGTATTTCTCAAAAGATGTTTTTGCTTTTGGACCATAAATGATCGTCGCGCCCGTTTTCTCGGCTAAATCCAAATGTCCAGAAACAAAATCTGCATGGAAATGCGTCTCAAAAATGTATTTGATTTGAACCCTATTTTCTTTGGCTTTTTCGATATAAGGCGCCGTCTCGCGCAAAGGATCAATGATCGCTGCTTCTCCTTCACTTTCGATATAATACGCGCCCTGCGCCAAACAACCCGTGTATATTTGTTCTACTTTCATGATTGGTAAATTTCTTGTGTGTATCAGTCAAAAGCAAGACCGCTTATTAAAGTGTTGAGCTTAGATTTACTAAATTCTAAAAAATTTAGCAAATCGTCTAATCTTGATTTGCTTCATACACTGCAAACTAAGTTTATTTTAATTTTGAGAAGCGAGAAAATCGTAGATTTTCGAGCTTCAAAAAACCCATCTACCGCCGTCGAAGACGGCGGCAAACAAGGGAGGAGGGAGAAAAAAGGGTTTTAGAAAAACCCTTTTTTCTCCCTCAAACTCCCCCATCTAAAATACAAAGAAACTTGGTTTACACGGTACTAAACCTTAAAGATTTAGCAAATCTATATCACTGCAACGTGCCAGATTACCTAGATTTTCTTGAGATCAAGTAGTTTTGATGATTCGTATATACCCGAATTTGTCAAATTTTTGAAATTTGACAAATTGCATTTAATTATTCCTTTTAATTACTTGCCTATCAACAGCAAATCAACTCTATTAAGCCATCTTTTTTGATTTTTAAATAGTTGATAATGAATGGATTGTATATATTATTTCAATTTGCTGAAATTTAGGATTATACCGTAATTTATAGTTTGCAAGTCTGACTTCCTGCTTCTGATACCTAACTTCTATTATCTTTCTTCTCCCAAAATTACTAAATTGCCCCTATGCAAACAAAAATCGCATTGCTCTTCTCCTACCTCTTTCTTTTTTTGGTGGGTGTTTTCTACTATCCAAAATGGGAAAAAGGGGAAACGGAAGCGACGCTGAGTTGGGATGTGTCGGGTTATTATTTCTATTTGCCTGCCTTTCTGATTTACGAAGATGCCAAACAACTTCAGTTTGCACCCGAAATCCTGGAAAAATACAGCCCAACGCCCGATCTGCAGCAAGCCTACCGACACGAAAATGGCAATATGGTCATGAAATATTCGAGTGGGCAAGCCATCATTTTTTCGCCTTTTTTTGCCGTGGCCCATCTGGTCGCGCAGCAACATCCCAATTATCCACCCGACGGCTTTTCCTTCCCTTATCAACTCTCCATTGGTTTGGGAAGTTTACTAATTTGCTTTATCGGGCTGTTTTTTCTGGCTAAGATTTTGCGCCACTACTTTGAAGACCGAATCGCTGCACTCACACTCCTAATCCTTGTATTGACCAGTAATTACTTGGAATACGGTGCCATCAGCAGCGCGATGACCCACAACAGCCTTTTCACCATTTATACTTTATTGATCTGGACGACGATACAATTTTACAAAAAACCTGATTTCAAAAAAGCTATTCTGATCGGTGTTTGTGTTGGTTTGGCGGCTTTGACGCGCCCTACGGAAATTATCGCTTGCTTAATTCCTATTCTTTGGGGCATTCCTTCCATTTCAAGCCGTTTAAAATTCTTTCAAGAGCATTGGGCAAAGTTACTCTCGGCAACCATCGTGACACTTGCAATTGGTAGTATTCAATTGATGTACTGGAAATATGTGACAGGTGATTTCATCGTATATAGTTACGAAGAACAAGGTTTTAGCTGGCTGCGACCACACCTCAAAGATGGCTTTTTCAGTACGCGAGCGGGCTGGTTGACTTACACACCAATTATGACTTTTGCCTTGCTTGGGTTTTATTTCTTGTATCGAAAAAGCAAAGCCCTCTTTTGGAGCACATTTGTCTTTTCTATACTTTTTATTTACATTACTTTCGCTTGGGATATTTGGTGGTATGGCGGCTCGCTAGGGCAACGTGCTATGGTGCAAGCCTATCCCGTTTTAGCGATTCCACTTGCTGCTTTTCTAGCTTGGATTTGGCGGCAAAAGGTTTGGAAACATGCTTTTTTAGCAGTGTCCGCTTTATTCTTGTACTACAATTTTTGGTTGATTCATCAAGCACATTTGGGTGGTCTATTGCGACCTGGCGAAATGACCAAGCCCTATTTTTGGGGCATCGTTGGGCGATTTGACGTAGCGGAAGAAAAACAAAAATTATTGGACACCAATGAACTCTTTCAAGGAGAAAGAAAAGACGTTCAGTTGCTCTTTGAGGAAAACTTTTCTACACAATTTGTCGATACTTTACAACTCAATGGCGATTACGCCATTTCACCACCCTACGGCATGCAAATAGACAATGCACACCCGTTTTCTCCTTTCTTTGAAATCGAAAAACAGACCATACCAAAAACCGCCAAGTGGCTACGTGCAAGTGCCCATTTTGTCGTACCTTACAAAGAGTACAACACTTGGATGATGACCCAATTCACTGTTAAGTTTATGAATGGAGAAGAAGCCGTAAAAACCAAAAAAATTCGACTGCATCGTTTTTTAGAAAACGAAAAATGGCGGGAGCTTTGGATTGATACCAAAATTCCTGATGAAGCATTTTCTAAGGTTCGCGTTTACTTCTGGAATACCGAAAGCCCAAAGCAACTCTTTGTAGATGATTTGAAAATAGAAAGCTTTAGATAGGGAGTAGAAAGTAGAAGGATTTTCCAGTAAAAGCAAGCAAAATTCAAAAAGACACTGGGCACACTTTGCAAGAAACTAGGCTTTGACAAGTGCTTATGTGCCATTAACTAGACTTTGGACATTTTGAAAACAGGAATATATATCTCCTCATTTATCAATCCGTCCTACTACTGGTGGCTGCTCAAATGCTGGACGAATCAAACGCCAAATTCTTGCATCGTAAGCTTTGCCATCTAGCATAGCAAATAAGATGCCTGGATAATCGCGAGTTTTGAAATATTCGGCGGTTTCTTTTCGAGTGGAAAGTATTTTAAAATCTGTTTTGCACTGATCTTCAATAGCTTGAAACTGTGCTTTCAATTCTTTTACCTTTGCCTTCACCCAATGATAAACTTCATCCGGTATGTTCTCCAGAATTTCCTCAAAAGCTTGTCCTGTTGATAGATATTCCCAAATAGAAATACTCGATACTTGCGTGACGATGCGGTGAATGCGCACGTATTCTTCAAATTTGACTTTATAACGCAAACCGCTCTCAAAGCGAATTACAAAGCCTTCTTTGTTGTCCTCTTGTAGTTCTTTCAATTGCTCTACATCTGTGATTCCATCGTATTTTTTGACCAGTGGAAAACCGATTTCAGGCAGCACTTCTTCTTTGGCACTCTTTGTATCTATAACAGCCAGCAAAACTAAATCACGCATAGCACCATAGTCCACAACGATCCGATTATCGGGATAAATGATCTCAAACAAATAAGTCTTGCTATCGTCTAATTGAGGAATGGAATGCGCGTATTTTTCGTGTAAGATACGATTGGCGACTTGCGATTGCTCACTGATGAAAGAACCCCTCGTAGCGATAAAAGGCTTGCCTTTCAGCCAATACAAGATACCCAATGAGCCGTCCATTTTTTCATAGACCTCAAAGGTTTCTTTGGGAATCAGTTGATTGGCTTGCTCTCCCCAATTAAAAAACTTTGGAAAAGGTCGCGCAATCGGCTCTTGCTTTTCATCTAAAATAAGACCGCGACACTGCAAAGTCACTTCATTCCAAACTTGTTCGTACTGCGATTTGGCGGCATAGTTGTATATCCAAAGTGTAGCATCGGGATGCTTTTGTACCCTGACATAGCCTTCATCAAGCATCTGCTGCAGCAGTTTTTTTGGTAGCATTATTGTTGATGGACTTAAAAGTGTTTGACAATGAGTATTAAATACACTATAACAAAAGTGGTTTTTTGAAAATTTTTGTGATCTAGCTGTACGATTTCAGGAAATAACATGTTCTTTTTGTCTTAGCACAAAAAGAACCAAAAAAGCCAAGACTGAATTTCTTTTTTAGCGTTGCAAAAGCACCAAAAAGACTAAACAAA
>JBCCRX010000433.1:0-5387 GCA_039201015.1 Bacteroidota bacterium
CCCATTTTTAATTTTCTCCCAAACTACTACTGCCTTGCTCATCAGTCAGCTAACACAGGCTATCTTCCTTCTTCGCGCCTTGTATTAGTTCGCGATAATTCTCAAAAATTTGGGTAGCTTATCTTTTACAAATTCCCTAAAAGTAAACAATCAGCGTTTTGCATTGAAACCAAAAGAAATACCTATCCTAAAATTATTCCTTCTCGGAATCACATAGGCGTTCATAGGAATATTGAGTCTTCCAGATCGAAAGGTCACACCAGCCGCCAAGACAAATCCCGTTGCTAGTCCAATTTCGCCACGACTGTCTATTCGACTCAGTACTTCTGCTCCATCTGGTACAGTATTTACATCCGCCAATCGCCATATACCTTCACCATCATAGAAACCTTCCGCGTAAGTAGCCATAGAAAAAGTAGGCCCAAAAGCAAATTCCAATCCATTTTTATTGTTGCGTAAACCATGCAAAACAGTCATGCTTGGAATGAACAGCCCTTGTTCCAATCCACCAACCAATGGAATAATTTCGAATAAGCCTTGCATACTGCCTTCGTTTAGGTATTGTATCTCAAATTGGTAGCCAAATTGAAAGAGAAAAGGGTTGGCATTAAATCCACCTGCGCTTTCATTGGCTTGGTATATTTCCGCTAAATCACCCATGAAAATACTCGCGCCCATGCGCGGACCACTCAGATTGAGGCGCGGTTCATCGGGTAAAGTCACTGCATTGTCCAGTGCCTCTTTTTGAGTAAGCAACTTAAGGATACTATCATCAATTTCCAGTCCGAAAAGTGCTCGAATGCTAATTTCAATCATTCGTTGCATCTCATTTTGTAAGTTCAAAAACTCCTTGACTTGCGTTTTTTCTATAGTCTGTGATGCCACGTCAATCAAGCGAAGCGTCATGATAATCGTCTTTCCGTATCGCTCCACACTGCCCGTAAACATTTTATCGGACTGAATCAATTTTCCAACTTCCAGCAGACAAATTTTACCGTAGCAGTTGTCTATCTTTAGGGCGTTCTTTTCCACCAAATAAGCAACATCGTATTTATCCATTACTTCAAAAGTATCCAGCTTATCCAGTTCTATCCGAACCAAATTCCCCATTTGTACTGCATCAAGTTCTACGCCTTGCGCATCAATGTTTAATACGGTGAGGCTTTCTTTCTCTACACTTTGGGCTTTTGTACTAGCAATGAATAGCCCTAAGCAAATAAATAATAGTATCAATTGTCGTTTCATGTGTCTCGTTATTTTTAATTAAAAAATTATTACTTCGACACAAAATTGCAGTAAGCAGGCTAGACAAAATAGCAGAAAGCGTTCATCTTCTGGTGCTTTTCGTTCTGAATTGTTGGTGAGAAGCGTTCATGATAAAGAGGACTTTTAGAGAGCAGCAACTCACCTTTACAAAGTCCCCTTTCTGAAAATAGAAATAAAGATTTCTGTAAAAACTACCACCGACAATTATCTACATTTTCAAGCACCTTCCCCAAACATAATCAACACCACTTCTACTGCTTCGTCTTTATCGTTCCACCACTTATGCGTCACATTGGCGGGTATGAATACTGTATTGCCCTCGGAAACACTTGTTCTTTCACCATCTACTATGCCTTCTATTGTCCCTTTTATAGTCACTGCCAGCATAGGAAAGGGCGCAGCCTGCTCTCTAGCGTCATCTCTTACTCGTTCGCCTGGTAAAATCCTGTACCAAGCAGTTCGTAAGCCTTTTTCGTAATAGAAAACCGTGAAATTTGACCCATGTGCTTTGCGGGTTAGGTCTTCTCGAAATGGAATCACTTCTGGAAATCCTTTTGTCCAAAAATGAAAAGAAAAGGCATTCAAATCGCTATCGTCTAGTTCGGTCGGTGCAAAACCTGCTGTCTCCCTCACACTCATAGGTGTATAGTCACTAGCAAAGGCTTTTCCTTGAGCCGTCAGCGCATTGATGCTGCCTTCGTTAATCGCCTTTAAAGTCTCAAACTCAATGGTATAGACGTAAGTAGGAATATTGGGTAGTCCCTTTTTGAGCAAAACTTCCCACTGCGCTGCTTTTTGCTTTCCAGTCACTTCTACTGTCCATTCGCCTTGTTCTGGTACTTCTATTCCAATGATTCGTTTTTCGGAAGCATAGCGATCATGGGTATAGTCTTCCACAAAAGATTTAATGATTTTTTCTGCTTCCTCTTCCGTATTTTCACAAATAGCTATTGAACAATACGCCTTTAGTGTTAATCGGCTGAAAAGGCTAAGAAAAAGACAAAGTACAATGGCAATAAGGTGAATCTTTAACTGCTTCATTTTTGTAATGTTTTTACTTTTTGGCTCTAAACGAAATCATTTAGAACCTAATTTTTAATATTAATAATGCTGCAAAAGACGTAAAAACATCAACTCAAAGCCTTGTCAATCAAGGATTTGGGGAGAACGAGCAAGTTTTAGTGGTGAATGTGCAAGACAATCGCCTTATTTTGAGAAAGCGAACTTGAAATTCTTATTTCGATTCTTGATGAAGTGCTTCGATTTGTTCCAAAATGTTGCTAGCATATCTGCTAGATACGGCTATTTCATCTCCAAATGGTACAAGTTCGAGTGAAGCATTTCTACTTTTCCTGCTTTTGACTTTGAAATAAGTAGCATTGATGATGTATCTGCGATGACAGCGATAGAGCGGAGATAGTGGATGTACAATTTGACTTTCAATATTTTTAAGGCTAGAACGAAAGACAATTTTACTTCTGCCCTTCTTCGACTTGATGTGAATATCAACGTAATTATCATCACTCACAATATATAGCACCTCATTGAGATGGAGCGTAATTGGTTTAGCGTTTGGGGCAGTTATTTGGTACTGTTCATTTGAAGATAAAGAAGCAATGGTTCGGTTATTGAAATAGCTAAAAATACCAAGCGTAAAAAAAGAAATAATTAGACCAATCCCAGCAATTCTTCCAGTAACATATACATATTCCAGTACCGTAAAATCACTAAAACCACCAAAAAAACTTTTAGCCAAAAACATGACAGCACTCACAAAAAGCAGCAGCCATGTGTACCACAGTATCGCCTTTCCTAAAGTCCACTTCTTAAATCTACTTTTAAAAAGGCCAGGAATCCAAAATTCCATACCATAGATGGAGAGCGAGAAAATCAATCCCATGCTCAGTAAAATCAGGTTGAAATACCAAAGGTCGGCTTTATTTTCTATGTCAAATGGCTTGAAAAATATGATAAATAAACTAGCCATCCCTCCAAGCAGAAATACATAGAGCATGTTCTTTTTCGTCCTACTTGGTCTTGGAAATGGCACTCTCAATAAATCTATAAGTGATTTCTTCAAAACTGACATGGCTAGAAGCAAATTAAAATAAAGGTAGTGCTAAATCTGTAAGGCTGTGGCAACTTTAAAGCGATACCGTCGTGGGAAACGACGGCGGCGCATCAGCCTTACATTTGCAGGACTACCAAAATAAAATGATCTTGGCTCTTTGATAATTTTTGCAAAATACGGATGATGGACTTTTAAAGTTTCCTCCTAAGACTTAGTTCTAGTGCATGCCAAACTCAAACTTCAAAAGTCTTACATGTGTCCCACTAAGTAAACATAGAAATCATCAATAAATCATAATTTTATTTTCTATGTAGAACAAATAAAATGTTATTCTCGTCCCTCAAACCAAGGCTTCTCGTTCCACAGGACAAGTCATACAATGCGAGCCACCGCGCGCTCTGGATAGCTCACTGGAAGGTAAAGTAATAATTGTTCGCTCTACTTTTTCTGGTGATAATTCACCCGATTCTAGTTGTTGCGTCAAGTGTTCTGCCCCCACAATTTGGTAGCCATAATCTTTGAAAGCCGCTTCTGTTTTGGGATTTCGATCATAAGTGACCGCTACGCCTGGTCGCAAAGTCACTAAATTGCAGCCGTCTGTCCATTGTTCTCGTTCTTGATAGGGCGATTCACCGTCTCCTGACCAAATGAATTTCATATTTGAATTTAGCTCGGTCTTAATGAAATCTCTCAAAGAAGCAAAATAATTGGTTTGTCCATAGTCTCGATGTACTTCTACATTCGAAGCTAAACCATCATGAATCAAAGGTTTATAGCCTACGACATGATTATGATTGATTTGTGTGAAAACCGTATCCAAGTGCATACAGGAACGATCATTGGGAATATTAACTTGTACAACGTTTTTAACGACCCTCTTCTCAAACAATACATTTTTTAGAGATTCAATGGCGTAAGCATTGGTACGTTCGCTGCAACCAATCAGTAAATAATCTTTGTGCAGAATCATAGTATCTCCACCTTCTAGTGCAACCACTTCTCGCTTCTTACTCGGCGGAAATTTATCCACATCATTCAAATTGATGACCTTGCCTTCTGCTCGCAAACCACTGAACAAAGGATGCGCCCAAAAGATAAAACGCGTTAGAAAGTTTTCTCGAAAACGTGCTTCTTTGGCAGGTTTAGTAATTAATACGTGATCGTTCACAACCACAGCAATATCGCGAGTGAAAATAAAATTGGGAATGGGGTCGAAAAGGATGTGTTTTTCTTGCGCCAAATAACCAGATACCAATACATCCGCTAGTGCTTCGTCCTCTAAGTCATTCAAGATTTTACGATATTGTTTTGGTAGCTCTTCTGCTTCGGAAATATAGTCCAACATTTCTTCTTTAGCAGCTTCATCTTGACTAAGTGCCTCTAGTAGCAACTGCTCCGTTGGAAGTACATTCTCTTTACCCACAAAAGCTTTCAAAAGTCGCGTGAAAATATCGTGTTCTTCTTGCATTCTGGGCAAATGCACAATATCATCGAATAATAGTTCTTCTGCTCTTTTTGGAGAAACTCGCGCGATGCCTTCATCCGGGCGATGTACAATGACACGCTTCAAGGGCGCAATTTCAGAATCAGCAAATACTTTTGTCATTTTGATTTTATTTGCGTTTAGCAGTATCAAGTAAATTTTGTTAAACAATTTATTTCATCCAAATTAATACACTGTAAACTAAGTTTGTTTTAATTTTGAGAAGCGAGAAATTCCTTAGAATTTCGAGCTTTAAAAAACCTATCTGCCGCCGTCGAAGACGGCGGCGAACAAGGGGTGAGGGAGAAAAAAGGGTTTCTCAAAAACCCTTTTTTCTCCCTCAAACTCCTCTATTAAAATACAAACTTATTTAGTTTACACGATATTAAGTACACTGTAAACTAAGTTTGCTTTAATTTTGAGAAGCGAGAAATTCCTTAGAATTTCGAGCTTCAAAAACCCCCTCTACCGCCGTCGAAGACGGCGGCGAACAAGGGGTGAGGGAGAAAAAAGGGTTTCTCAAAAACCCTTTTTTCTCCCTCAAACTCCCCTACCTAAAATACAAAG
>JBCCRX010000434.1:0-5359 GCA_039201015.1 Bacteroidota bacterium
ACTAAGTTTCTTTGCATTTTAACAGGGGAGTTTGAGGGAGAAAAAAGGGTTTTAGGAAAACCCTTTTTTCTCCCTCATCCCTTGTTTGCCGCCGTCTTCGACGGCGGTAGAGGGGTTTTTTGAAGCTCGAAATTCTAAGGAATTTCGAGCTTCTCAAAACGTACTTGCACTTTTTACGCCGAGCGAAGTATATCCCTACTCCAATACTACATGAAATAACCACTATTGAATTTCTCTACTTTATGAAACTACAAAATATTTTCGGTATCCTTCTGAAATTCGTCTCTTTCCTATCGGTCATAGGTGTCATTGTACTTGCTATCGGTGTATTTTTCTACTCTTTTTACGAGATTTATAAAGTCATTGAAACGATCTTGAAAGCATATTCAAGCGAAGGAGAAGTCATCCTTAAAGCACTGAAAGCCATAGATTTAGTACTACTCGCCGTTATATTTTTCATCATCGGGACAGGACTTTTTGAGCTATTTATCCGACCAATAGACAATCTTCCCGATTGGTTTCACATGAAGAACATTGACCAGCTTAAAGGTATGCTCATCAAAGTAGTCATCGTAGTGATGGGCGTTTCTTTTACAGGACGCATCGTGACTTGGGATGGCAAAACCGACTTACTAGGTTACGGGATTGGTCTTGGAGTCGTTATATTTGCTTTGAGTTACTTCCTTAGAGTGAAGATGGAGGAAAAAGAGGAAGAAAAGTCGTAGGGTAGTCTATAAAATACGACTTAAGTAATCGACCAGCAATTTAACATGCAAACAAAGACAATCAAAATCGGAGGTGTACCAGAACACTTTAATCTTCCTATCCACCTCGCTATAGAAGATGGTAGCTTTGAAAGTAGAGGTGTCAAAATAGATTGGACAACGTTCAAAGGTGGAACGGGACAAATGACAGCAGCATTGAGGGCAGGAGAAGTAGATGCGTGCATTTTACTGACCGAAGGCATTATCAAAGACATCATTGGTGGCAGTCCAGCTAAGATTATTTCTGGCTACGTTAATACGCCCCTAATATGGGGCATCCATACAGGTGCGAACAATTCGCTTCAATTGCATCGCAATATTTACGAACAGCGCTATGCCATTAGTCGTTTCGGCTCAGGTTCACATCTTATGGCAATTGTGGATGCTACTTTTAATGATAAGAAAATAGAAAAAACCCAGTTCAGAATCATCAAGAATCTAGACGGAGCACTACAAGCTTTGGCAGCAGAAACGGCTGATGTATTCTATTGGGAAAAATATACCACCAAACCTTTCGTGGACAGCGGGCAATTGAGGCGCATTGGGGAGTTCGTGACGCCCTGGCCTTGTTTTGTTATCGCCGCCACTCATCACATTTTAGAAAAAGAAGCAGATACGATTATCCGTATGCTGAGAACAATACACGATAGCTGCGACCGCTTTATGCAGACCGATGAAAGTATCGGACTAGTAGTCGATAGATATGAACAGCAACGGAAAGATGTAGAGCGTTGGTTTCACGCTACCGAATGGGCGATTCATGGCTGGGTGAGTGATAAAATGCTTCGCAGTGTCGTGCATAATCTTAGAGTTGCGGACATCATTGGCGCATCGGATGCCATACCAGAGTTAGTTTGGAAGCGATGATGCCTGCCCTAATGAAATCATTCAAAATCCTGCCGCTTTTCCCACCATTGAGTACAAAAATCATGGATTTTTTGAAGAAGTCAATTCCTTTTCCTTTATCTAACAAGCATTTTTTGAAAGCTCTCTGACCTACAATGGGCTGTTTTTGACCCAAGAGTGAATTTTGGATATAAGAAGAATAGAAAAATCTCCTTATCTTTCAGCATAGCTTTTTTAGCTCCCAAATACACACATTCATAAAACAAAAATATTGAAAATCCTTTCGTATGAAAAAACAAGTCTTATCTGGATTAGTCTTACTGCTTGCCTTGTGCTTTACCTTTACGACTAATGCACAGCGCAAAAAGAAGAAAGCTCCAAAAGCCGAAGCCGTAGAAATGAAAAAAGTGGGCTTCGATGAAGCACTTTTTAGTTCGGTAGAGTGGCGAAATCTCGGACCACATCGAGGCGGACGTTCGGCAACGGTGACGGGCGTACCTGGCAAACCCAACCTTTACTACATGGGCGCGACGGGCGGCGGTGTTTGGCGCACCAAAGACGGTGGCGGCACTTGGGAAAATATCTCCGACGGCTATTTTGGTGGCTCAATTGGTGCAGTCGCGGTGAGCGAATACGATCCGAATGTGATCTACGTTGGCGGCGGTGAAGTGACCGTAAGAGGAAATGTTTCTTCGGGCTATGGCATGTGGAAATCGGTGGATGCGGGCGAAACTTGGACGTCTATTGGACTAGAAAATTCACGGCACATTCCACGCATTCGCATTCATCCTAAAAATCCTGACATCGTTTATGCCGCAGTGCTCGGCAATCTTTACAAAGACACGGAAGAGCGCGGCGTATATCGCTCCACAGATGGCGGCAAAAATTGGGAAAAAATTCTTTTCGCTAATGCGGGCGCGGGTGCTTGCGATTTAACTTTTGATCCCAATAATCCGCGTATTTTGTACGCTTCTACTTGGAAAATTCGACGCACCCCTTACAGCCTATCTAGTGGTGGCGAAGGTAGTGCCTTGTGGAAAAGTACGGACGGCGGGGATAATTGGGAAGAAATTACTAGAAATGTAGGGCTACCAGATGACACCGTAGGCATTATCGGCGTCACGGTTTCACCTGTCAATTCCAATCGAGTTTGGGCGATCATTGAATCCCAAAAAGGGGGCGTTTTTCGCTCGGATGATGCTGGAAAAACTTGGCAAAAAACCAACGAAAGTCGCGCTTTGCGGCAACGTGCTTGGTACTACACCCGTATCTATGCCGACACACAAGATGAAGATATTGTTTATGTGATGAATGTCCGCTACCACAAATCGAAAGATGGCGGAAAAACCTTCGAGGCGCACAATGCACCGCATGGCGATCACCACGATCTTTGGATTGCGCCCGAAGACAATCAGCGCATGGTCATCGCGGATGATGGGGGCGCACAAGTCAGTTTCGATGGTGGCGAAAATTGGAGTACTTACATGAACCAACCAACCGCACAGTACTATCGCGTCACCACCGACAATCATTTTCCGTATCGCATCTACGTTGCGCAGCAAGACAATAGTACGCAGCGCATCGATCATCGCACGGATGGTTTTTACATCACCGAGCAAGAATGGGAAAGTTCTGCGGGTTGCGAATGTGGACATATTGCCATTCATCCCGACGATCAAGACATCGTTTTTGGGGGTTGTTATGATGGTTTATTGCAGCGAATGGATCACAAAACAGGACTTTCACGAGCAGTCAATGTCTATCCCGATAATCCTATGGGACACGGCGTAGAAGGCATGCGCTATCGTTTTCAGTGGAACTTCCCAATTCTGTTTTCACAGCATTACGATAATCGACTCTATACGGCTTCTCATGTCTTGCACGTCAGCGAAGATCAAGGAGAAAGTTGGAAAATCATCAGTCCAGATTTGACGAGGAATGATACCACCAAAATGGGTTCTTCGGGTGGACCAATCACTAAGGACAATACTTCTGTGGAGTACTATTGCACTATTTTTGCTGTGGAAGAATCGCCTCGCGTGAAAGATTTGATTTGGGTCGGTTCGGACGATGGTTTGGTGCATATCACTAAAGATGGCGGTAAAAATTGGACAAACGTCACGCCAAAAAATATGCCCGAATGGATCATGATTAATGGTATAGAACCCGATCCACACAAGGACGGAGGCGCATACATTGCAGCGACCATGTATAAAAGTGGCGATTTTCGACCTTATTTATACAAAACTGAGGATTACGGACAAACGTGGACAAAAATTGTCAATGGCATTGATAAAGAACATTTTACCAGAGCCATCATTTCTGATCCAAAACGCGAAGGTTTGCTCTATGCTGGCACGGAAACGGGGATGTATGTCTCTTTCGATGATGGCGCGAATTGGCAGTCCATGCAGTTGAACTTACCAATTGTTCCAGTTACAGATTTGGCTTGGAAAGACGATAATTTGATTGCAGCCACACAAGGTCGTAGTGTTTGGATGATTGATGACCTGACGCCCTTTCACCAACTGACGGATGCGGTTGCTAAAAAAGACGCGCACCTTTATCGTCCGATGGATGCTTATCGCATGAACGGTGGTCAAGCCAAGCCTTCCCGAACCGCAGGACAAAATCATCCAGGTGGCGTGTCGGTGCATTACTATTTGAAGGAAGTGCCTGCCGATTCTGTAGAAGTGAAATTGACTTTCCTAGAAGCAGATGGCGATGAAATTCAGAGTTTTTCGACCGTATCCGAAGACAAGCAGTTTTTGTTGAAAGATTTGAAAGCAGGCGGCAATAGCTTCAATTGGAATATGCGCTATCCTGCGGCAGAAAAGTTTGAAGGCATGGTGCTTTGGTGGGCTTCTTTGAATGGACCTTTGGCCATGCCTGGCAAATACAAAGTGCAATTGAGTGTAGGTGATGAAGTGCAAGAACAGGCATTTGAAATATTAAAAGACCCGCGTTCGCCTTCTTCTATGGCGGACTATAAAGAGCAGTTCAGCTTCTTGATGGATATTCGTAGCAAAATCAGTGAAGCGCACGAAACGATCAGCGAAATTCGCAGCGTTCGTAAGCAAATTGATACTTACACGGATCGCATTAAGGAGGACGAAAGCATGAAAGATTTGAAGGAATTGGCGGAAGAAATCAAGCAAGAGATGAAAGCGGTGGAGGAAGCCCTCTACCAGACCAAAAACCGCAGCCGTCAAGATCCGCTCAACTTCCCAATTCGTCTAACAAATAAGCTGGCACACTTGAATTCATTAGCCAATGGCGAATATCCACCCACTTCGCAGATGTATCAAGTGAAGCAGGAAATGACAGAAGCCATAGATACAGAACTGGCGAAATACGCAGCAGTGAAGCGCGATATGCTGCCCAAGTTCAATAAACTGGTGAAGGAAAAAGCGATAGATGCGATTGTGATTGAGGAGGAGAAGAAGGATAGTTAAAATATATTTTATGGTGGCATGACTTTTGGTTATGCTGCCATTTTTTGCAAGAACTCTTTCCAAGTAAGAAGCGTTCCACAAGCTAGAATTTTGATCTTACACGATCAAGATCAAGATGATTGTGTGGAATTGAAACAACATTTACAATATATCCTGACGTTTCGCTGAAATTGATTTTGAAAAAATACATTTACAGTAGAAACCATATACGTAATTGAAATTTTTCTGCGAAAAATTTCAATTATACCTTTGGACAGAGAGAAAAAATCAAAATTTTCAATTTTGATTTTTTCT
>JBCCRX010000435.1:0-5353 GCA_039201015.1 Bacteroidota bacterium
CGAATCAAGGTTTTAAAGGGAGAAGCGGCGAATTTCGCCGCTTCTCCCTTTAAAAAACCTTGATCAAATCATATGGGCTCGACGCCCATATGATTTGAAGATAAACGTGAGCTTCCATAAATAATGCTGACCAAATGAAATTATTCAGAACCAAAATATAGATTACGAGTATCTTGTCCATACTTGACTTAGTTTCAGATTTTGCTGGTATCGAACCGATTCAAATTGAACACATGTATAATCAGCGACTTACACATTAAAGAAAATTATTGCTCAGTAGAATAGTGATTTTGAACGAAATTGGGAGGTAAAATACATTTCCTGTAATAAGGACAAAACTCACAGTGTGACCAAACAATAAGAGCTTGTAAGTCGTAAGTCATCCCAAAAGTTGCATCAAATTATAATAAACGCAAAGTAGTCCCTTACGTTTCGCTAATTTTAAATTCAAAAAAACAAAATTTAATTCTGACTATGTAGTAAAAAGAGGAACTTTCGGACAGAGAGAAAAAATCAAAATTGAAAATTTTGATTTTTTCTCTCTGTCCAAAGGTATAATTGAAATTTTTCGCAGAAAAATTTCAATTACGTATATGATTTCTACTATAAATGTATTTTTTCAAAATCAATTTCAGCGAAACGTCAGTAGTCAATAATTTTAGTATATTAGCTGCTTTGGAAGTTTCAACTATTGTTGGTAAGCACGACGACAATGAAAGATTTAAAATACTTAATTGCCTATACCATTCCCGCTTCTGCTTTTTTAGCGATTTTTCTGCAAGGCACATGGTCTTACAGTACAGTGATCTATGCCTTTGTATTCATTCCAATCATGGAATTCATCCTGCCCAAATCATCGAAAAATCTGAATAGAGAGGAGCGAAATGTAAAATTAAAATCAAAATTATTTGATTGGCTTTTGTACCTGAATTTACCGATCATTGCCCTGCTATTGGTCTATTATTTTCAGACACTTGCTAATGTAGCGCTTAGTGGAAGTGAACTCACAGGCTTGACTCTGAGCGTAGGCATTGTATTGGGAGCTTGTGGCATTAATGTGGCGCACGAACTCGGACATCGCAACAACAAAAGAGAACAATTACTCGCAAAAATACTACTCTTGCCTGAACTCTACATGCACTTTTTTATTGAACACAATCGGGGACATCACAAAAACATCGCAACGGACCTTGATCCCGCGAGTGCAAAATACGGTGAACCTTTGCAGGCATTCTGGCTGCGATCCGTATTTGGTGGATACAAAGGTGCTTGGCAATTGGAAGCCAAACGTTTGGAGCGAAAAAAACAAGCTTTTTGGAGTCGGGAGAATGAAATGCTGCGTTTCCAAATTATTCAAATGGCTTACCTCTTGGGTATTGCCTTGATTTGGAATTGGCGCATCATGGGTTTTGCCGTTTTGGTCGGTGTGGTAGCTTTTTTGCTTTTAGAAACCATTAATTACATTGAACACTACGGTTTGAGGAGACAAAAATTGGCGAGCGGACGCTATGAAAAAGTGAATGTTCAGCACTCTTGGAATTCAGACCATGAACTAGGGCGAATAGTATTGTATGAACTAACTCGGCATTCCGATCATCATTTCAAATCCAATAAAAAATACCAAATTTTAGATCATCATGATATTTCTCCCCAATTGCCGCTGGGCTATCCCACTTCAATGCTTTTGGCACTGATGCCACCACTTTGGTTTGCGCTCATGAACAAACAAGTGAATCAATATAAGGCTAGATTGGCAGTAAGTTAACTCGGACTATTCCTTTATGATTTGCATCAATTGCTCCCACATTTCATCATGAAATTTGATCGGAACAAGTTCATTGCTGGGAGCTTGTCCCATTCTTACAACGACTAGATCTTCACTTGGTACGACGTCAATAAATTGTCCGTTTTTACCCATTGCTGCGAATAAATCGGCAGGAGCACTTGGCGAAATAGCCGTGTTAAATGGAATTGGAGAACCAGGTAGAATCGTCCGTTCTTTTCCATTGAGCCACCATAGATAACCATAGGAAGGATTGAGTTCTTGAGAACTGTTTATCATCTGTTCGAGGTAATCTGTGTCAGCTAATAGAGTTTGATCCCCCCATTTGCCTTCGTTCAAAACCAGCAGACCAAAACGCGCTGCATCCCGCGCCGTACTCCAATAAACATTATTGTAGTCAATATTGCGCCATTCGCCATTCATCCCAATTTTTTCCTCCACGTATTCATCCGTAAAGCGATCGTAAGACAGCTCACTGGCATTGCCGACGACGCGCGCTAGCAAGGTATAAGGCGCATTGTGATAAAACCATTGTGTGCCAGCATCTGCTCTATACTGAAGGCATTCTTTGTCTGTACAATCCAAATTTGATACGGTAAAATCTAAGCCCGTTGTCATGGTCAATTGGTGCTTTATGGTGATCAAATCTTCCTTCTCTCTTGCTAGATTTGTCCAACCTACGCCTAGATAATCCGAGCTTTTGTCTTCAATATCTAATAAACCTTTTTCCTGTGCAATGCCCGTCAAAAAAGCCGTTAGTGTTTTGCCAGCCGAAGCCCAATACCAAATGCTATTTCGATCAAAATTAGCAGTATTGAGGATGTTCCTTCCCCAGTATTGCTCTAAAACTATTTTTCCGTCCTTCAACAATAGGAAAGCACGTGTATTGTTTGCTTCCAAATAGGTATAAAGATTTTCTAATTCAGCCGTATTCCAACGAAGCGAATCGGGTGTTGTGCGATTCCACGTTTGGGTATTGTTGGGCGGAAAATAAGTGCTGGAAGGAGCAATGAGATCAGGAAGCGTTTCTTGTTCGCAGCCCAACAACGCAAAGAGTAGCAAGGGAAATAGTATCGTTCTCATAGCGAATGGATATTTTAGGGTGCATCAAGCAGATGCACCCACTTTTCTTCATTTGGACATCTTCTAGCCTGAATGGTTTAATTCAAGCTTTTTAAACTTAAACCTTGCTCAAACGAAAAGTTACCCGTCTATTAATACTATCTCCGCTAGAAAACTACGCCACGAAATTCAACGCCTTCTGCGTGAAATCCGTCAAAGCTTTTCCTTTCAGCATCCCTTGATTTAGCAATGCCAAATCATACAAATATTTTGCCAAATCATTGCGCGCATCGCCTTCCTCTAGTTTCAACAGTTTATCTGCGACCAAAGGATGATTGGAATTGATAACGACGCTGTACGATTCAGGAAAGCCCGCCATGCCGTTGTTGCCTTGTAGGGCTTGCATTTCTTGAAAACGACGCATAAATTCATTCTTCGTAATCACCACGGGCGCATCTTCTGGCGAAAGGGCTTTTAGATTCACCGTCGCGCCGACCGTATTTTCCATCAAGCCTTCAAAAGTGGTTTTTACGGTTTCTTCCTCTTGCTCACTCAAAACCGACTCCACTGTTTCATCTTTCTGCACCAACATATCCACCGTATCCGAATCCACGCGGACGAAAGTGATGTCGCCGCCCTTCATCTCTAGCTGCTGCATGAAGTGATTGTCAATGATCGTATCGAACTCCAGCACATCGTAGCCCCTGTTCTTCGCTGCTTCAATATAGCTGTAATGCTCATTGGGCTGATTGGTGTAGAGCATCACGATTTTGTTGTGCTTATCGGTCTGATTTTCTTTGATTTGCTCCTTATACTCCTCTATCGTAAAGAACTTGCCTTCTATATTTTTCAGCAAAGCAAATTTCTCGCCTTTCTCATAAAATTTCTCATCCGAAATCATGCCGTACTTCACAAAAACGCCCAAATCGCTCCATTTTGCTTCGTAGCCTTCGCGGTCTTTTTTGAACAAATCATTCAATTTATCCGCTACTTTTTTGGTGATATAGCCTGTGATTTTGCGCACATTGCTATCACTTTGCAAATAACTTCGAGAAACATTCAAAGGAATATCGGGCGAATCAATGACACCATGCAGCAAAGTCAAAAACTCGGGTACGATCTCTTTCACATCATCCGTCACATAAACTTGATTGCTGTACAACTGGATTTTATTGCGTTGCTCAGTGAGAGAATTGCCCAATTTCGGGAAGTACAGAATCCCCGTTAAATTAAAAGGATAATCAATATTCAAATGAATCCAAAACAGAGGTGGCGGACTCATCGGGTGCAGCTCGCGGTAGAAATTGGTGTAGTCTTCATCTTTCAGTTCGGAAGGTTGCTTTTTCCAAGCTGGATTGGGATTGTTGATGATGTTCGCAACTTCCTCTTTGATCTCTTTTTGGTCGTCGCCTTCGCCCTCAAAAGTCGTCTCCGTCTTCATGCCAAACTGAATCGGCACGGGCAAAAATTTAGCATATTTATCCAGCAAATCCTCGATGCGATTGTTGTCCAAAAACTCTGCGTCGCTCTCCATGATGTGCAAGATAACATCCGTCCCACGTGCTTCTTTTTCCGCATCTTCGATCACATATTCCGGATTCCCTTCGCATGACCATTTGACAGCTTCCGCCCCTTCTTGGTACGATTTTGTCACTACTTCCACCTTGCTCGCCACCATGAAAGCCGAGTAAAAACCCAATCCAAAATGACCAATGATGCTGCTGTCTTCTTGGTATTTTTCTAAAAACTCTTGGGCAGAAGAAAACGCCACTTGATTCAAATACTTCTCCACTTCCTCCTTCGTCATCCCGATGCCCTTATCGCGGATCGTCAAGGTCTTTGCCTCTTCATCCAAGATAATTTCGATGGTCGTGTCCCCAATTTCGCCCTTCGCCTCGCCTCTTTTCGCCAATACCTGCAATTTAGAAGTCGCATCTACCGCATTCGACACCAATTCTCGTAAAAAAACCTCTCTATCGGAATATAAAAATTGCTTAATAATTGGAAAGATGTTTTCCGCCTGTACGGAGATATTTCCTTTTTGCATATTTCTTCTTTTAAGTTTTGAGTAGTAGGTCGTAAATATTGGGTAATGCTACTTATCACTTTCTACCTAACACCTACTACCTAGCATTAGTAATTAAAGCAGTTATTCGTCGTGCTGCCACTTGTCGGTGATGTTTTGTGCAAGAGGTGTGCCAGTGTCATTTTGGCAGAGAACACAGGGTTTATAGCTCTAGCAATAAACTTTTGATAAATTCTATAAGTAAATCCTGACAAGTTTGCTCACGAAGAAAAGTAGTTGATTCAAAGGGATATAAAGTTTGAAAAAATCAAAAATATCCAGTAGTATAATTTAACCTAAGGAACGAGGGATGAATAAACTGAGGTTTTTGACAAGATATTTTTGTGCTAATGGAGGCAGAAAAATCGCAATCCGCCTTAGGCGGACATAAGACTTTTTCTAACGAAAAGTAGCGCAAAACCTGTTCGCCTAAGGCGTAAAGA
>JBCCRX010000436.1:0-5337 GCA_039201015.1 Bacteroidota bacterium
AATGCGCCCCAATGAAATGGAAATATTGCGGTTGCTGGGCATTGCTTATGGCGTCAGCGGACAGACTGGCAAAGCCATAGAAATCCTAGAAAAAGCCATTCAAATTGATCCAAACAATGCTAGTCTTTTGTACAATTTAGGTGCGGCTCACGGACAGTTGGGGAATACCGAAAAAGCGCAAAACTACATCAATCGAGCTAAAGCCATTGATCCGAGTATTGGAGGTTGAGGCTAGTGTTTTTAAATCAGTGAGATTACGTTTTTATTTCCCCCCCCGACCCGTAAAGGGTAATGCTGTTGACTTAAGGAAGATGCGTGTAAAATTCCCCCCGACCCCTGAAGGGGAGAAATACGTATCTTTTTGTTAATGGACGTTTTGTATGCAAAAAAAACGAAATGTTTCTCCGCCTTGGGCGGACTAGGGGAAAATAGCAACGAAATCTCTTAAGTCAACAACATTTTCTTGAAGAGAAGAAATCCATGTGAAACGCAATATTGCTCCGCATGCGGCTAGGGGATGAAAGAACGCTATTTTCTTAAGTTGACGACACCTCACTAAGCGTCCAGCCCTCAATCACAACTGCTCCAGCAAACTATCCAAATCTTCTTGGCTGAAATTAATTTCTGGAAAATCGGAAGGTGTATAAGCAGTATCTTCGGTTTGCAAGCAATGGTCAATCAATTCTTTGAGACTATTTTGAAATGCACTTAGCAGATTTTGAATGCTTGCTGCTTGATGTCGTTCTTGGCTATATGTCCAATTGAGGTGCAATTTTTGGTCTTGAATACTCGCATTGATTTCCCAAATACAGTGCCGCTCACTTTGTGGATGCCGCATATTTTTTTGGATGAAATGAGCTGTTCCCAAAAGTTCCTCTTGCAACTGCATGACTTGTCCTAAGTAATTAAAATTCAAGGCAAAAGATTGATGGAGCTCTTCTCTTTTACTTAAATAGCGTAGCACTCCGTAGCCGATGCCTTTGTTGGGAATGCTTCGAATTTGCTCTTTCACGGACTTGATGAAGTCGCCCAAATCTGCATGAAGTTTCGTCGAAATAGTGATCGGAAACTGACTCGTGAACCAACCAACACTTTCTGAAAAATCGAGTTGGGTTTCCAAATCTTCTCGACCGTGTCGCTCCAAAGCGAGACTTACTTTCGAGAGCCGATACTGCTTTTGTAGAGCCAGCAAAAGTCCTGCAATCAAAATATCTTCCACTTTGGTATTGTAAGCATCGTGAATTTCCGTCAGTAGTTTTTGGGTATAATCTTTATCAAAAGTAGCGTGCGCCGTTTGAGCGTTGGCTTCTATCATTTTTGTGCTTACCTCAAAATCGGTGGGTAGTTCAATCGTACTTTGCTGCTGCCAATACGCCAATTCTGCATCAAATTTTCCTGCTTCCACCCAAGTTTGTAAGGTTTTTCCCCATGCTTGATAAGAGAGCGTTTTTGCAGATAGGGTAGGGGTTGGGCTTTGAAGGAGTTGTTCGTAAATCGCTTTAAAATCAGCGATTAATATTTGCCAGGAAATCGCATCAACGACTAAGTGATGTGCCAATAAAATCAAGTGATCTGCCTGTTTTGCTCCACATTGAAAATACAGCACTTTGAATAGATTGCCTTTGCTTAAATCAAATTGATTTTGGAGGTCTTTGAGTGCTTGCTCAATTAGGTGCTCTTGCTCTTCGGACAGGACATCAGAAAGATCATATTGATGAAAAACGGTGCTCTGTTCTGGTGCAACATAGTAAGATTTCCATGCTTCTGCTTCTTGCACAAATTTCAAGCGCAAAACATCGTGCTGCTGTACCAAATATTGAGTCGCTTCTTCAATTTTTTCAATCTGTAAATTATCCACTACGTCAAATCGAAAGGCTTGATTCCAATGAGCAGGCGCGTGTTGATGTTCTTCAAAAAACCAATGCTGAATGGGTAATAATTGACTTTCACCCGTGACCAATTCATTCTTGCTCTTTGCCTTATTATCGAATGCCGCAAAAAGAGCCAGTTCTGCAATATTTTGATGCTCAAATAAAGCATTGGCGGATAAAGAAATGCCTGCTTTTCTCGCCTTTGCAATGATTTGTATGCTCAAAATAGAATCGCCTCCGATTTCAAAAAAGTTGTTGTGAATACCAATTGATTCTTGGTTCAGCACTTCTTCCCAAATGGCTGTCAAAGTCTTTTCTAGTTCTGAACTAGGTGCATGATACGCGCTTTTTTCCGTATCCTTTGCGGCGTAGTTTTCGAGCAATGCTTTTGTATCAATTTTCCCATTGGGCAGAGTCGGAAAAGTCTCCACAAATTGAAAACTAGCAGGGATCATATAATTAGGCAAATGGTCTTTGAGATAGCTGCGCAATGAATCCGCATTAAGCCTTTCTTTGGTTTTCACGAAGCTCAACAAACTAGCTGATTGCTGTTGATCCTCCGCTTGATGAATCGCTACCACGGCTTCTTCCACGGCTTTCTGCTGCTTAATCGCATAACGCACTTCCTCCAATTCAATGCGATAGCCCCTTACCTTAACTTGCCGATCTTTTCGACCCAAAAAGTCAATCGTTCCGTCGGCTCGATAGCGCGCCAAATCGCCTGTTTTATACATCCGATCTGCTTCATTTTCGCTAAAGGGATTTGGTGAAAATCGTTCGGAAGTCAAATCTTCTCGCTGCCAATAACCTTGCGCAATACCCAGTCCACCAATGTATAAATCGCCGACTACGCCTACTGGCATGGGCTGTAATTGTTCATTCAAAATATAGGCTTTCGCATTTGGAATTGGGCGACCAATCGGAACAGTCAAGTCCTCTGAATCGGCTTGCAACTCGTGGGCGATACACCAGACGCTGGCTTCGGTCGGTCCATATTCGTTGTACAAACGAGTATTGGGCAATTGCTCGAAATGTAAATGACTTAGATTTCTGGTACAGGCCTCTCCCGCCACTACGACCGTCTTCAAGCTTTGTAGCTGTGGAATGGGAATGTAATTCAGAATCGTATTATAAAGACTGGGCAGCAATAATGTATGCGTGATTTGATGCTTGGCAATCAATTGACCAAAAGCGTACAAATCTTGCTCGATGCGTTTAGGCGGCAATACCAAATGACCGCCCGTGCAAGTCGTCCAAAAAATACCTGCCACTGAACTATCAAAGGCAAAAGAGGACAGCAACAAAAATGCACTAGGCGAATCTGGATAATAGTGCTTTCTGGCAAGGGTAGAATGAAGTAAATTGCCATGCGTGACCGCAACACCTTTGGGTCTTCCTGTGCTTCCAGAGGTATAAATCAGATACGCCAATTGCTCTTTTTGAATGGAAATATGGGGCGTAGAAATGTTCTTCTCTTTATTGTCTGCGGTATCCAACGCAATGAGGTCTGGAAGGTCATCGGGCAGGGCATCTTTCAGCTTAGATTGCGTAAGCACTATGGACAAATCCGCATCTTCCAATAAAAATCTGATGCGCTCTTTAGGATAATCTGGATCAATGGGAAGGTAAGCACCGCCTGCTTTCAGAATCGTCCAAATACCCACGAGCATTTCTACGGATCGCTCTACGAAAAGTCCCACTACTTGATTGGCTTGTAGTCCTTTTTCTAGTAATTGATGCGCGAAATTATTGCTGCTTTCGTGGAGCGTTTGATAGCTTAGGCTATTCTTTTTATCGCTCACTGCTGTATGGTTGGGGAACTGCGCCGCCATTTTTTCCAGCAATTGCGGCATATTTTCTACTGCTTCCAATGCAGTTGCTGTATCATTCCAATCGTGTAGTATTTGTTGTTTTTCTTGAGGTGTAATCAGTTCGATGTCTGCTAATTTTGTGTTTGGATTAGAGATGATTTGCTCTAAAATATGCTTATAATGCGCCTGCATTCGCACTATCGTCGCTTCCGCAAAAACATCGCTGGCATACTCAAACAAAGTGCGCAATTGCTCGCCTTCATCCGATACGTAGAGCGTCAAATCAAACTTGCAAACACCAAAATCGAAAGGCTCGTGTACCAGTTGCAAATCACCTTCCAAACGAGGCGTTTTAGGCACATGATGCAAAATAAACATGACCTGAAAAATGGGATTTACGGACTGTGCTCGATCTGGATTAATGGCTTTGACGATTTGATCGAAAGGCGTGTTTTTGTGCTGGAAAGCTGCTACGGTGGTTTGATTGACTTGAGTTACCAAGTCTTTGAAAGTGAAATCTTTGTCTAGTTGAGTACGTAGCGCAATGGTTTCGTTGAAAAAGCCAATTTGTTGCTCCAAACTGCTTTGATCTCGATTAGAAATGGGCGAGCCAACAATGACATCATCGGTGCTGGTATATTTTTGAAGCAATACTTTATAAGCGGCCAACATCAACACATAAAGCGTCACACCCAATTCTTTGCTCAATGTTTTGAGTTGGACCGATAATTCTAAAGAGAGGCTTTGTTCATGATAATTTCCTTTGAATGTATTGGTCGTCGGTCGCGGAAAATCATAAGGCAATTCCAAAACTGGTAAATTACCACTCAATTTTTCTTTCCAATATGCCAAATGTTTTTCGTTCTGTTGTTGCTGTCGCTGCCAGTAGGCATAATCGGGAAATTGATAAGGTAAAACGGGCAGATCGGGTGTTTCGTTCTTCAAAAAATGATTGTAACAAGCTGCTAATTCTTGCCGCAACACATTCATAGACCACTTATCGGTGATGATGTGGTGCATCGTCAAAAGTAAGACATGTTCTTCTTCGGCGAGTTGAAATAAATGGATGCGAAACAGTTGGTTTTTGGTTAAGTCAAATGGCTGTGTGGCGGCTTTCAGGCATTGCCGTTCAAGTTGTGCTCGCTGTGCATCATCTGCTATTTGCCTTAAATCAATACGCTCTATAAACACCGAAGCGGAAGGCTGCACAATCTGAATAGCTTTGCCATTTACCACTTGAAAATTGCTGCGCAATATTTCGTATCGCTGCGTAAGATGCTCGAAAGATTGCTGTAGCGAGTCTGCATCCAGTTGTCCTTTTAATTTATACGTTTCTGCGTAATGATAAAAAGGATTATTAGGATACAATTGCTGCAAAAACCACAGCCGTTCTTGCCCAAAGGACAGCGGAATATCAACATCTGCTGGACGTTTCTGAATACCTTTTTTTTGACGTTCTACCTTCTTGTTTCTATTTCTCCACTGTTCTAGTATGGACTGCTTTTTCAATGTGTTGTAATGTTTGTGATATTTTTGTAATTGTCTGATTATGAGTTTAATACAATATCAAGTACAGTCAGGTCAGCAATTTCTTATTTAGGATTTAGAAATGTCATTTTTTGCTTTGAACTGTAAAAATAATTCTCAAATTAAGG
>JBCCRX010000437.1:0-5316 GCA_039201015.1 Bacteroidota bacterium
AAGGGTTCTAGAAAAACCCTTTTTTCTTCCTCACCCCTTATTCGCCGCCGTCTTCGACGGCGGCAGATGGGTTTTTTAAAGCTCGAAATTCTAAGGAATTTCTCGCTTCTCAAAATTAAAACAAACTTAGTTTACAGCGTATTAGTACATTGTAAAATAAGTTTCTTTGTATTTTAGATAGGGGAGTTTGAGGGAGAAAAAAGGGTTCTAGAAAAACCCTTTTTTCTTCCTCACCCCTTATTCGCCGCCGTCTTCGACGGCGGCAGATGGGTTTTTTAAAGCTCGAAATTCTAAGGAATTTCTCGCTTCTCAAAATTAACACAAACTTAGTTTACACGGTATTAGTACAGTATAAAATAAGTTTATTCGCTTTTTTGACTGAGGCTATTTTGGAACATATCAAGGCATTTTGGTTCTAGATGATTTTATTTAGAATCAAGAGAGTAGATACTACCACAAATGATGTACTTCTGCTTTAATCAAACGCTCATAAATCGCATCCATCTGCGCTACTTTTTCTGCAGACAATTTAGGTAAATCGTAGAGCGATAGATTAGAGTGAACCTGTTCAGGGCGCGATGCGCCAGGAATGATACAACTCACGGCTTCGTGTTGTAAAATCCACTGCAAAGCAACGGGAGCAAGGTTTTGAACATCAGGAAAAAGGGCTTTGAGTTCCGATACAGCTTGCAAGCCAAGTTCATAATCCACGCCAGAAAAGGTTTCGCCCTTGTCGAAAGCGGCGCCATCTCGATTGAAGTTGCGGTGGTCGCCTTTGGTGAAATTGGTTTGTGCATCGTACAAGCCCGTGAGCAAGCCGCTAGCCAGCGGTACACGCACAATAACACCAATATTTTTTGCTTTTGCGGCTTCAAAAAATTCTTCTGCTGGCTTTTGTCGAAACAGGTTGAAGATAATTTGTACAGTCTTTACATTCGGATATTCAATGGCGCGCAAAGCTTCTTCTACTTTTTCCACGCTCACGCCCAAATGCCGTATTTTGCCTGCTGTTTGTAAGCGATCGAATAGCTCGAAAATCTCATCTCTGTAATAAACTTCCGTCGGTGGACAGTGCAACTGAATGACATCCAGTGTCTCCAATCCCATGCGCTTTAAGCTATCTTCGACATATTGCTGCAATACTTTCGGCGTATAGCCTTCGCTGACGTGTGGATTGATCTGACGACCACATTTGCTAGCGACATAGATACGCTCACTGCTGGATTGCACGGCTCGCCCTACTGCTTTTTCACTCCAACCATTGGAATACACATCGGCAGTATCTATAAAATTGATGCCTCGATCAATCGCCGTATTCAAAATGCGATCTGCCTTTGCCTCATCAAATGCAGCACCCCATTTGCCACCCACTTGCCAAGTACCCAATGCAATTTCTGATACTTCTAAGTCCGTTTTTCCTAATTTTCGATAGTTCATTTGTTTGCTTGTATGATGCAGCGGAGTACAAACTTTACAGATTCTGTGAGCAAGAAGCTATTTTCAAGCAAAAAGATCGGCTGCTTTGATTTCAAAATCGTCCAGAGCAGGAGCAGCACTACAGATCGTTTCTCCTCTACAAACTTTTAAGTCTTCGGGCGAAGTAAACACATATACTTTTTTAGAAAAAGGCATGATTTGCCAAACGACTTGCACACCAGCATCAAAATATTCATCTATTTTTAAATCTGTTCTTTTGAGATTGTCAGAATTAGAAATTATTTCCGCCACCCAAAGTGCAATTTGATTTTCGCCCTCAGCGGCGGCTTCTATCTGTTCTTTGGTGTAAATCGCTAAATCAGGACGACGAAGTTGCTTCACACTCGTGAACATATCTGTTTCTGCGGTAAAAGTATGCCCCAATTTAAAAAATTTAGTCTGCACAAAAAGCCTTAAAAGAATGTCTTGAATTTTAAGTTGTTCTTGATTCATACTTTCTGTTATTTCTATGACCCCGTCATTCCACTCATACTTCATGCCGTCTTCCACTTCCGAATAGTCCGCTAGAAATGATTCCAGCGAAACATAGGCAGTCCCCTCCACACTCGGTGTCATTTCCAGACTTGCAGCACTTACTATCGTCATATTTGATGTTAATTGATTGAAAATTACTTAAGTAGATTTACCTAATTATTTAGGCAATAAACTTGTGTAAAGTGTTCATTATAAACAATTTAAACAAATAAACAGCTTAAACAAATAGGTAGAAGTACTTAAGTACTTGGACAAAATTATTATTGAAATTAGAACAGAGGATATTTTTCGGATAATTTGGCTCTGAAAACCGCAGATAGCCTACGTTCTCTAAGGCTTTCCAAAGTGAAATTAGGCGGAAAATAGTCCTGTCATAAATCAAGAATAGATGTGTCCAAGTACTTAATTGCTCTTTACTTAATCAAAGATACCGAAAACTCGCTAATGCGACAACCATCGGGCAATTAAAGTTTACGTACTCTTTTTGTCCAGCGTGTTTGTAAAGGAGTGATAATGAAAGACAAGCGTCCTTCTCTTTTGTCCGCTTACCTATTTGAAGTTACCTACACCTCTCCCTACTCCAACAACTTCCGTATCTTTGTCACATTCGCTTGTTGAAGCACCAAAATGGCACTTATCGGTCTGAAAAGCTTCCATGTAACTAATGGCTTTTTGGATCACCAACTTATTCCTCGGAAACTAATAAGAAATCACCCTCAAGGTATCGAGTTGAGCCCTTGATTGTATAAACTGTCGCAATTTATCCTCTTCTTCTGCTCTTTTTTTTGTGTTGACATTTGTATTTGTATTCTTCCAGCGCACCAAAAGAGTGGGAAAGGCAGCTTGATAATCTTCAAAATCAGTGGATTGCATTTCTGCAAAGCTCAAAGATTCGATGTCCTCTAGGAATAATTTTACTTCCTTCCCGAGTTCTGGTAAGGCGATCACTCTGCGCTTCAAGCTATCTATTTTGGCTTGCTCTTTTGCGGCGGCTTCTTCTTTCGACTGAATGTTGCTTGCCAATTGCCTCACTTTCTGTATTTCTAATTGCATCTTACTGAGTTGCGCCAATTCTACATCATCGTAATCTTGGATCAAAGATAATACGACTGGTTTTTTCAGTCGCGCTGAGAGGCGATCTTCGTAGGCTTGGATAGAATCACTGCTCACCGTTGGTCCGATTAGCTTTAGCTTTACTAAATAGGTGGAATCCACTTCCTCCATTTCGTAGTCCACACAATTAATGTCGCCCGAAAAGTGCAATTGAACGAAGTCTTCCAGTTCTGTCTGTTGGCGGGTATCGTCTAGTACGCCTTTCAAGATAAAAGCACTCGGTACAATCATCAAGATGCTAAATCCCAAAACCAACAAATGGGTATTTCTTCTTTCGGAAGCAGTTGCGTATTCTCGCTCTTCAAATTGGAGCAATCGGACGATCAAAAAGGTGGCTAAGGCGACAAAGAAGGCATTGAAGAAAAAGAGGTAAAAAGAATTGAGCATGATGTCCCACCTTCCCGTCGCTAGACCAAAACCAGTCACACAAAGTGGCGGCATCAAAGCGGTCGCTATAGCCACGCCAGGTATGGCATTCGATTGATCTTTTCGACTACCAGAAATGATGCCCGCAATGCCACCGAAAAAAGCAACCAAAACATCCAAGGTAGTGGGCTTTGTTCTACTGCTGATTTCGGTCGTAATTTCACCCAAAGGCGTGAGTGAGAAATAGATATAACTCGTGACAAGGCTAATCAATATAGCGACAGCGTAGTGCTGCAAAGAGACCCATAGCATATTTCTATCATTGATGCCAACTGCTAGCCCAACGCCCAAAATAGGAGACATCAAAGGAGAGACCAACATCGCACCAATGATGACGGCGGGAGAGTTTAGGTCCAAACCCAAGGAGGCAATCATAATGGAGCAAACCAGCAACCAAGCACTCTCGCCACGCATTCGCATTCCCTTTCGAGTTCGGATGATGGTACCTTCACGATCTAAGCCCGTTTCCAAGTGAATAAAATCGCTAAACCAAGCGACGATGCCCTGCCAGAAATCATAGAAAACTTCTTTCAAGTTTCTTCTTCCTGACTTGATGGGTTTTGGTCTATTGTTCATGTTTTCATTGTTTTCGATTTACACCAAAATACCGTCTTTCATCTCTAATCTTCGGTCGCTCATGCCTGCCAATTCCTCATTGTGCGTGACGATGACGAAAGTCTGCTGGAAGTCTTTTCTCAAATCAAATAAAAGCTGATGCAACTCTTGAGAAGAGGAAGAATCTAAATTGCCAGAAGGCTCGTCCGCAAAGACCACGGCGGGTTGATTCATCAAAGCACGAGCGACTGCCACCCTTTGCTGTTCGCCGCCTGAGAGTTGCGTTGGTTTGTGTTCAAGGCGGTCAGAAAGTCCTAAATAATCTAGTAATTCTTTAGCTCTTTTTGTCACTGCCGCATCTGATTTTTTTTGGATATAGGAAGGCATACAAACATTCTCCAGTGCCGTAAATTCGGGCAGCAAATGATGAAATTGAAAAACAAATCCGATGTTTTGATTCCGAAAATCGGCTAGCCTTTTGTTGTTCAGACCACCGATCTTCGAGTCATTAATTTGTAGTTCGCCCGTATCTGCTAAATCAAGTGTTCCCAGAATATACAAAAGCGTACTTTTTCCTGCTCCTGATTTTCCAACAATCGAAACAATTTCGCCCGTTTCGATTTCCAGATCAACCCCTTTTAAGACTTGTAAGTCTCCGTAAGATTTTTTGATTCCCTTTGCAACTATCATTAGCTATTTTTAAACTTAGTTCTTTAGTTTGTAAGAGCTTTGGGCTTCGATAATTTAATCCCGCACAAACAACGCTCAAAAGTAAAGCCTACTGCCTATATTAGCTAACGCTAGACAAATAGAATTTATACTTTTCACAAATTATTCTTCTTATTTCACCATTCACTCATTCTTTCTAGCAAAATACACATCTTATTTGCATATTGAAGTTGAAATGTGTTTCTTTATGTTGTAATGGACTTTATATATTGCGAAATTAACTGTGTTTAGTACACTGTAAACTAAGTTTGTTTTAATTTCGAGCTTCAAAAAATCTATCTGCCGCCGTCTTCGACGATGGCGAACAAGGGCTGAGGGAGAAAAAAGAATTTTTATAAAACCCTTTTTTCTCCCTCAAACTCCCTGTTAAAATACAAAGGAACTTAGAAGCTGTTTGAATTTAATACTTCGATTTTGTTATGCCCCTTTTTTCACCACTTATCGTTAGCAAAATACTCATCAGCCAGAGGCAGACAAGTTTTAGCTATGGCTAAACTCCGTTTTTGCTGCCTCAATTGGTAA
>JBCCRX010000438.1:0-5312 GCA_039201015.1 Bacteroidota bacterium
GACATTTTTGAACGGCTCTTTTTCCTTCTAAAAATACTTAAAAATAGTTCCGTAACTACTGCTATGCAACGATTTTGAAGCACTTTTACAAGAAAAAATAACTCGCTCAAAATTTGACGCTTATTCAAACCCACCTACTTAGTTAAATTATGAGAACTTTTCTCTGAGAACAAAAAAATGTAGCTTTGCGACCAAATTCAAGCGGATATGAAATATTTTCTCTTTTTACTGAGTGTGAGTGGCTTACTTTTTGCTTGCGATCCAGATGGTAATATATCAGCAGAAGGCTACTTAATAGGTGAGTGGAAAGTGGACAATCAGACAATTTATTTCTATAACGATACCAGTGCAATGGTGCTTTCCAAATTGAAAGACGGAGGCACAGATACCATGTTAATGTATTACAATTTTCAGCCTGACTCTTTGCCCGTCCAACTAGATATGAATGTTTATGAAGGGAAACTAAAAGGCATGAATCTATTTGGTATCATTGATAGGATTGATCGAGATACTTTTTTAATGGCTTCCAGAATGGGCTTCGAAGGTCAGGGAAATAAATATCGACCTAAAAATTTTGAAAGCACAAAGATTGTGACCTATGTACGCGCAAAATAGATCAATCGGTGCGTCGAATTGTTCGACTCGCCTGCTATGCGAATGGGCAAGTTGAAGAATAGCTGAAGTGTTACTGATTGCGTATTAAGTAGCGTGTAAATTAAGTTTCTTTGCATTTTAGATGGGGAGTTTGAGGGAGAAAAAAGATTTTAGAAAAATCTTTTTTCTCTCTCACCCCTTCTTTGCCGCCGTCTTCGACGGCGGCAGATGGGTTTTTTGAAGCTCGAAATTCTAAGGAATTACTCGCTTCTCAAAATTAACAAAAACTTAGTTTACAGTGTATTAAGTAGCGTGTAAAATAAGTTTCTTTGCATTTTAGATGGGGGAGTTTGAGGGAGAAAAAAGGTTTTTCTAAAAAACCTTTTTTCTCCCTCACCCCTTTATTCGCTGCCGTCTTCGACGGCGGCAGATAGGTTTTTTGAAGCTCGAAATTCTAAGGAATTACTCGCTTCTCAAAATTAAAACGAACTTAGTTTACAGTGTATTAAGTAGGAGGACAAATTTAAGCAGTCCAGCAATTCTCCATTTTCAATTAGGGCTGTACGAAGTCTTGTTTTTATTAACATTTTACTCGAAAATAACCCGAGGCAATGTCAGAAAATCGCTCAATAAGTATGCTTAATAAATTTCTTCTCACTTCCGCTTTCGTCCTACTAAATCTATCACCACTTGCGATTGTTCTTTCTGAATTTTTACAGTATGCGTAGGAATTTTTTTGATGTTGCAGGCATGTTGTAGCGCGGCTTGCGCCATATTAACGTGATCAGGAAAGCGATCAATGAAATCCCAAAATAGATCACCTAGTGCATTTTCTATTTCTATTTCTGCTTTGATACTGATTTGAGATTCGTAAGGGTCTATAATCTCCAATAGATCAGCGTAGATTTTATCTTGGTCATTGTAGTTGGGTTCTGGATAGTCATCGAGTGTCAGGGAAATATCGACTAGTTTATCCGCTCTATCAGTATGTAAATTAATTGAAATATCCATTTCTTTCGCTTCGCTCACCACTAAGTCAGCCAATCGCCCTTCTTGTTCAGGATAATCTAGCAGTAGTTGGCGTATTTTTTTTTGAAACTGTACCTTACACAATTCACGTTCCTTGTTCGATTCTGCGCGTAAACACATGCTCATCAATCTTTTGAGCTCTTGCTCTGCTTGCTCTGCCTGATAAAGCGGAATATCTTTGCTGCTTTGCCTCCAAATTTCGACATCTATCGCATCTGGATAAAGTTCATTCAAGCCACTTTTTGTAAAAACAAAAGAAAGAAAAATCGGGCATTCCACCGATTCTCCTGCGCGTTTTGCAGCTTCCCACTTTGGCATCTTGCCACTTATCCGCAGTGCTTCTCTCACGATTTCCTCTGGAGTACTACTTGATTTGATGGGCTTCAAATCTCTAAGCGTCCCATCTGCGCCTACTTTAGCAGCTATTGTGATGCTTCCATCGGTTGTGATCTCTTTTTTTTCCTCCTGTATAAATTGGTATAATTGGTGTTCGCTACAAATGGCTCGACCTATTTTCGATAGTTCTTTGCAACCTTTGAAATAAGGAATTTCATCTACATTTGGTATTTCATTCTTTCCCAGTCCATAGATGCTTATTTGCCTTTCAGCATTGTTTTTCCAAACCACAAATTCTCCACCGTATTTGCGAGCGAGATGCGTTGCAATCATACTGATTTCTGCTTCGTATCTTGGATAGGCCGCCAGTTTCTCCTCATATCGTTTTCTGAATAGATGCTCACCATAAGACTGTGCTAAATTTCTTATCAAAACGCCCTCCAGGTCTTCATAAACGCTTTCCAAATCTTTTGCTCGATCTGCCATTATGTAGGCAATCTGACCTTTCAAAACTGTTCTGTTTTGCTTTTTTCCTAGCAGCAATACTGCAAATAGTAAAAATGGAAGTACAGGAAGAAGCTTGTTGTATTTTTTTTCCGAAGGTGAGATTGGTTGGTCCATATCGCTGTTGAATTAATCCTTATTATTGGGCAGTGCAGTATCGCTCATTTTGATATACTACCTGTAAAAAGATTTGACGCCATTGAGCAGTAAATAGCCTTGGGTTAAATTGATTACTCAAAAATACACAATTGCTCCTTTACGCGCAGAAGGTTAACATTACGTTTGCAATGCTTAGACTTTATATCTTATCAAGCTACATTTACATCTATCAATAAACTACCCAATTGTAAAGCCATTTGTACGTCTCCTTCGATCTGCAAACGGCCTTGTATAAAAGCAGTTTGTAGATCAAGTGCCCCCGTATCCACCAAATGAAAATGTTTGTCTGCTATTGTAAAGGTCACATCTGCTTTGGCAGCTTTTCCTCTTCGCACCACTGCTTTATCTTTATTCAAATCTATCTTCCAATGAACGGGTGCATCTCCCGTGATGTCGAAATTATAAACACCACCGACCTTCTTTGCCGCTGCTTCATGCTCTTTCAAATAGGCCTTTACCTTCCCGAAAAGGGCATCAGAAGCAGATGTATCAGCTTTCTCTTTAGCTACTTTTTTCTTCTTTTTTCCCATTTTCAGTACAAGGGCTTCCAATTCATTTGCGGATTCCCGAATATACTTGGAAAAAAGATCAATATCTGGCATGGAAGTCATATCCGAAGTAGAACTAATGGTCATGTGTCCGTCGTAGCTAAAGACCGTAATAATCAAGCCCATGCCGTCAATGATCGGTGCCATACCCATGATACTCAGCAGTTTGTGCCCTGCTAGATAAAGTGGAAATTGCGGACCTGGCACATTGGTGATGGTGAGATTAAAAACGGGATTGTGCATTTCGGACAACTGAAATCGGGAGTACAATCGAGCGGCTTGATTGGCGATCCCGAAAGGCACAATTTCTGCCATATTGGAGAGCGTTTTTGCGCCTACTGCATTTTGATAAGTTTTGCCTCGTACGGTGTTTTCGTGTATAATTTCTAAGCGTTCGATTGGGTCTTCTATATTGGTGGCGAGTTGTACTAGCATCGCAGAAATATTATTGCCTGTTTCCGCATTTTCATCTCCTTGCGAGCGGATGGAAATGGGAATATGTGCTACAAGCGGTTTTATGGGAAGTTTGCCTTTTTCTAACAAATAGCGTCGCAATGCACCCGCACAAAAAGCCAATATTACGTCATTCAGCGTCGTTCCCATGATCTTTTTGATCGCCTTTACGCGGTCGAGGGAAAGAATGGCCGTATTCCATTTTCGATGTCCCGAAATCACTCGATTCCAAGGTGTGCTTGGTGCAGTGAAAGGGGCAGTGGGAAGTTCTGCTTTTTGTGCCCTCGTAATCATGCCTGCTTTCAAAGAAGAAGTCAATGTTTGAGAAAGTAAACGAGGAAATTTCAAAGGGTCTTCTGCAAAAGAAAGGGTACTTTGCAGAGCGATGTCCAATTCGTTGGGTAAAGGCTTTGGATGAAAAGGTTCTGGTGCTGGATCAGCGGGTACTTTAGGAGAAAAATCGAATAATAATCCCAAGATTCCTGCACCGCCCATGCCATCTATAGCAACGTGGTGAATTTTGGAAATAATAGCCACTGAACCTTCAGGCACTTGCGGAATTTGATCCAATCCTTCCACGAAAGTAAACGACCACAGCGGCCGACTTTGATCCAGGGGTTCGCTGAAGATTTTGCTGGCCACTTTCCTCAGTTCTTTCCAACTGCCTGGCTTCGGCAGCGCAATGTGTTGCATGTGCATATCCAAGTCAAAATTAGGATCATCCACCCAATAGGGATAGTCAATTCGCAATGGAACGTACATCAGCCGCTTTCGCAATTTTGGGAGCATGTGGATACGAGCAGCAATTCTTTTTCGAAAAGTGTCAAAACGCAAGTCACCTTCAATCACCGCAATACTCCCGATGTGCATCGGACTAGAAGGTGTTTCTGCGTACAAAAAAGTAGCATCCATACCAGAGATATGCTCCAAATCCGATTTTTTTAGTGTCTGTAAGAGTTTGTCTATCACAATTTTTCTTTTTATTTCACGCCTAGCTCTTTTTTCGATAAAGCCCAGATCGTTCTATTTCTTCTAAGACCACTTCTGGAACTAGGTATCGAATAGATTTTTTTTCGGCAATACATTTCCTGATATAGCTCGCCGATATTTGCATCAAGGGGGCTTCCATGATTTTTACGTTTTCTTTGGCTATAAACTCCCCGAGCTCGTAATTTGGTCTTTGATAAACGTATATTTTGTAATCGCGCAACAATAGTTCGTAATTTTTCCATTTTTTCAAGCTCGCTAAATTATCTCCTCCCATGATAAGTACGAACTTTTTGTCGGGATATTTTTCCCGCAAATAAGTCAATGTATCAATGGTGTAAGAAGGCTTGGGTAGTCCAAATTCAACTTTCGAAGCGCGCAGCATTGGATTATCTTCTGTAGCCAATTGCACCAAATTGAGTCGGTCGTGATCTTTGGCGAGGCTTCTTTTTTCTTTCAAAGGATTTTGAGGAGAAACGACCAACCACACTTGGTTCAAATCTGTTTGCGTCACCATAAAATTAGCAATAATCAGATGCCCAACATGGATGGGATTAAACGAACCAAAAAATAAGCCTATTTTTTTTGACATTGATTCCTATTTTCTCTCCAACTCTCCCTCTCTCCAACTCTCCATATCTCAATATCTACCTCTCTCCAAATATAGATGACTCAGACTATGAAAAACGACGACTCTGAATC
>JBCCRX010000439.1:0-5304 GCA_039201015.1 Bacteroidota bacterium
ATACTCTATCTCAGAAATAAAATCAGATGATTTTGGGTTCAACACTTCTTCAATCTCTCCAAGTGAAATTTCTATTTCATCCTTATTCCTCAGTGTTTGTTGTATTTCTTCCACAGAAAAATCAGCTGATTCATAGAGCGTTTTGATTTTTTCTTTAGTTTTTCTTTTCAGCGCTTTATTGGGTAAGTATAAGCTATTGGTTATTAATGGATAGTAAACACTGTTACTTGTTCTGATTACAGGTTTGAAGTAAACTTTCTGCGGTTTTCCTTTGTCATCTAGTATGATATTATTGTCTTTATCTTTCACCAATTTTGGCGACCCATTCTTTTCATAATCAGGTAATCTGATGCTATAAAGACCTGCTAGCGTTACACGTTTTCCGTTTGTTGGGCACGCCGTATTTTTGCATTGTATCATTACACTACTAAAATCAGCATATTTATCCGACTTAATGTATCGCAAATCTTGTTTACCACAACATTCACCATTAAAGACAATGCCAGAAGCACTATTTTCTTCATCGCTCTTTCTTTCCTCCTTATTGGGACGAGACAAGTTGGTCCAAAGATTCCAAGGTAAGTCTTTAATTGCTCCATTCGGCGCAGTAAGTATGAACCTAATTTGCTCTAGTGAGTGAAATTTCTTACCCTTTTTTTCTTTTTTTGCCTTTTGATAACAAGCATAACATTTCGGCGGATGAAAAGCCTCATTGATTTTGTTGATGTTTCCACCTTGATGCACATCTTTCCATTTTTTGTACCATTCATCAAGAGGTTTAAGCCGTCCACAATTGTTGCAATACATCCATATAGGAAAATATTTTGCATTGATAATATGATTATCTAATCTTGGCGAAGAACTTCCGTATAGCTTTGAATAATTAGCTGGTACTTTAACTAGTTGCTCAAGATTGGGAAAATAATGTTTCAAACGTTCAAAAAGCCTAATGTCCTCAATTCTTTCATTTTCTTCTATTTCAATGCGTCCTTTATTGATCAGAGCAAAATACTGCCAATGGTCGAATGGTTTAATCATCAACGCACCTTCGGGTGTCTCTATGATAGAGCCTACACCGCCGTAAGCACTTAATATTTTGCGTGTTTGTAGTTCTGTGTACTTAGACATTTTTTTTCGATTTGGGAAGCTCTTTCTTAATAAATGAATTGGTATCAATTTCTCTCATAGACTGCATCGTTGACCATGTGGTATCTTCTATGGCATTACTCACTTGCGGCTTTGATAATAGTCCTACTTCTCCAGATTTAGTGGTTTCATAGTACTTCAAATCATATTCCTTAATTTTTTCGAGCCAACTATTAGAAAGGTGTTCTAGCTTTTGCTCAAATAGATTATATACTTGGGTGTTTCCAGAAAATCGTTCCTTAATTTCTTGTCTCAATTTATCCAGCATATAAGGTTGAAAATGCTGTGCGGCATCTTTAGCTGCCATGCCTGGTATTTTGTGTCTAACATAAGTTACCACAATACTCGTCAACATCTTCTCTAGCGTATTCTCTGTGAAAGGAGTTAAGCTAACAGGTTCTACACTTTTATAAAAAGCCTGATGAAAAGCAATAAAATGCTCAAAGTGCGATTTATCTCTAGCTCTATTTGCATCAAGTAGTGTAACTACCAAGCCTTTGTGTTTTCTACCTACTCTACTTGAAGTTTGTATGTACTCTGCGACATTTCGAGGTTGTCCATTAACGAGCATAAGATTGAACCGATCTATGTCAATACCTACGGATATCATATTGGTCGCTAAAACCAAGTCAATAATGCCTCCTTTGACATAAGTATTTCCATTTGCAGATTTGGCAATAGTTGTTGCTGTAAACTTATTTTCTTCTAGGCGTTTTAAAGTTTGCTTGATTTTAGTACTCTCTACTCTACTCGTAAGTTCTTCATCCCTACTGTGCAAGTAGGCATAATTGAATCTATCATAAGGGTTGTTGCCATGTAAACGATGCTGCAAAGAAGAAGTGAAAGTGGAAATTTCGTCTCCCACTTTATTGTGTATTTTCCCTACATCTTTGAGGCTATTATAATAGGAAACAACTGTCCAATATTTATCAAATTCATCGTAATCTATTTCTATATCGTTTGTTTTGAGCGACTTGTAGGTTTCCAATCGAGCGACCAGTAAGTGTGCTAATAGGCGCAACTGAGTATCTATAGAAGACTTACCAGTGGGCAAAAAACCTATATACCTTCTTTTACTTTTTGATTTGGCAACTTTAGCGAAAAAACTATCTTCATAACTAAGTCCCGAAGGTGGAAATATATTGACTTTTCGATTTACTCCATAAAGTGCTTTTATTTGTTCGCTCGTATTGCGTGTAGTTGCAGTAGAAGATATGATTTTTGGAACTCGATTACCTTTTTTACACAAAAGTTCAATGACACTTTCAAAAAAACCTGTAATAGAGCCAAGTGGTCCTGTCAACAAATGTAATTCATCTTGTATGATTAGATCAGGAGGAAGTCCTTTATCATCAAGAGAATTGAAAAACCGATGCCCATTCTCTCTCCAAGAAAGCATCGCAAATTTATCAACTGTCCCGAAAAGGAGTGTTGGTGGGTAATGATAAAGCATTTCATCAACTACCTGAATAGGAAGCTCCTGATGAAAATGACAATGCTCATTTAAACATTTTAATTTAAACGATTTTTGCTTTCCCTTTCCTTTGATTTCAAAGCCATAATCCCATTTACCATTTTTATTTTTAGTAACTAATTTCGTTCCACACCAAGGACAAGCACTAATTTGAAACACATTTTTACTTTCTGGATTTCCGTCTTTTTTATTGCAAGCTTTATTGAGTTCATCCAATCTATCTGATGCTTCACTTATCGTATTTGGAGTTGATGACATTCCTACCCACATGCCGATAGTGATAGGTACTGTTTTCAATTCATCGGGTAGAAAGCTCCTTACAAATTCAAGAGCTACTATCAGTCTAGAGGCACGCTCAAATTGTTGTGCCGTGAGGAGTCGCAAGGTATATCGCATAATGACCGAAGTTCCCTCAAAATTTGATGGATTAGTCAGTCTTCGATAGATAATTGTATAGGCAGCCACTGCCAAATAAGCTTCTGTCTTTCCTCCTCCCGTCGGAAACCAAATTAGATCAACAACTTTTCTTCTTGATTCAGATAACAGCTCTGTAATCCCATCTAAATTTAGAATCAAAAATGCTAATTGAAAAGGTCGGTATTTTGGTCTTTTAGAGGGTAAATGATTAAAATCATAAGTCTTGAAAACATTCAAGTCCTTGTAAATAGTAAGATTACCTAATTCATTAAGGTGTTTTTCTTCTTTTGCAAAGTTTTTATCATTAGAAATGATAATCTGTATAAGCATAGCGGTGTTTGCAAGCTGAAAAGCACGATAAATTTTATCATCTTCCAATAACTCAATATTGTTTTTAAGCCGATCTAAGTTGTATTGTAAATCTTTAATGATATGATATTCAACTTTACCATCAACAGAAGGTTTTTCTTTTTGCTGCTTAATCCATACTTCGTATAAATGAATAAATTCTTGGAGTCTCTTGATAATTTCTTTCTTACCTAAGTCAGAGAAATGGCTTAAATGATAAATATCTAAGCTCTTATTTAACTTCATAAAATCTTCTTGATGATCAAAGTCATTTTCATCAAAAGAGTTCTTAGTTTCTTTTATATCATATTCAGGTAGAAAAGTCGTCTCTATGGACTGTCTTTGATCATCCCATTTCACTGCACAATTATGTCCTATGCCATAGTTTGATACATCTTTATATAAGTAATTTAATTGGCTCTTCGGTTATTTTTGTGGAAGATGAAAAAAGTACTTTTTTTATCTTCCATAATAAGGGAATTTTGTGGAGAGAAGGAACTATATAATTCCTTCTCTCCACAAAATTCCCCGATGAGCCATTTAATTTTTCCACTTCTTCGTCTAGTGGGTTAAGCTCCAGATAAGACTTATGGGGTTTCAATTTAGGTGAAGTGATCTTAATTTTTGCCTGAAATAAGCATTTCTTATTTAAGCGTTCTTTTGCGTTAGAAAATTGATTAGCCGCTTGTGGAGTAGATACGTTGATTAGTTGCACTTTGACATATATGCTTTCAGGATTACTAGCAATACGATAAGTTTTTAAAGCATAAGCTACCTTTATACAATGCTCGTTTTTTTTGTCAAGGCTCGTTTCAAATATAGTGATGGGCTTTTCAATATCTGTGATAGGAATTTCTCCGAGATCAATGTGATGATGCTCACGTCGCCATGTTCTACCAATTAATTTCTCGAAGTAATGAAACTGGTACTTTATAGGTTGATCAAAATAGTCTTCTCGTTTTTTGAAATTATCAAGCTCAGCAAAATCCTTTGTCCTATTTTTACTACTGCCTTCTAGTTTCCTTTTCAATAACAGATAACCATCCTCATATCCCAATAAATCTTTGAAGGGAAAAGAAGGATGATTCATAAAGGTTTCGTATATTGTTCTATCAGCAGCTATTTTTATGTTCTTTTCCGACTGTAAATATCTACCAAAACTAAATTCGATTTTAACTTTTCTTACTTCTTTACTCAAACAGCAGGTCAAACCAATATTTGTTGGGAAAAAGGTGCTATTTGATATTTTCAATTCGTCGTCTTCGTGTGCGTCTTTTTTCTTTGAAAATATTTGCTCCTCTGAATCAAGATCATAATCTTCTGTTATTCCATTTTTAACTGCCTGACTCACATCATCTTCTGCATCAATATCAGTCATATTAGCCACTTCATTTTCTGCCTCTTCAAATAAAGAATTTACACGTTCTTTCTCAGGGAAAATAGCACCTGTGTAGTATCGCTGCAAGGGATAATCGCTAATAATTTCTGATTTGGAATCAGAATGATTGACAAAAATATCTGAACCAGGTCCTAGTAATCCTTTTTTTATTCTCTCTTGGAAAATGTCTCTTACAGGTAAGCTATTATTCTTCATATACAGCGATATTGATAGATTTTATCTTTTGCTCTCGAGCATTCTTACGAACTATTTGACGAATTTGAGAGTGGGAAAATTTACTTAGCATTTTTCCTTTTTTCTTGTCTTGGATATAACTGGCAATTTCATCACTAAAATCCCTACCCAGAGCAATCATAATGCTATTGTATGCCTTTCGACTTTTGAGAACTGTTCCAAAGCAACTATTGAATTCATCAGATTTAAACGCTTTTTTCAAAATCAATAAGTCTTTCCTTTTTTGTGGAAATTTAACTTTGCTATTAAGATTCAACCAGTTTCTTAGCGTCGTTTTACTACTAAT
>JBCCRX010000440.1:0-5280 GCA_039201015.1 Bacteroidota bacterium
AATGCCACCACAATATGCCTGACATGTATTATTCGCGCCACCCGCTACTTGCCAAAGTGGTTTTTCTTGCATTTTGCAGCGAATATCCCAAAGCGCAATGTCCACGGCTGAAATGGCAAAAGCAGCAATCCCTCCGCGACCTACATAGTGAATGTGCCATTCCAAAAAATCGTAAATATGCTCGATATCCGCGCCATTTTTTCCTAGCAAAGTAGGTGCAATGTCGTAGTCCAGCATTGCTTTTATGGCATGACCTCCTTTGCCGCCCGTATAGGTGTAGCCCGTGCCTTCGTAACCATTTTCGAGCCTGACCGTCGTTGTTATTAATTCGAAGTGAAAATGATCGCCGTGCTTGGCATCGGAAAGCACTTCTGCTAGTGGTACTTTGAAAAGTTGGGTGTGTATTTTTTTGATCGTCGTATTCATTTGCTAAAGACTATACTTCACATAGGTCGTTTTCTTTTCCAAATATTGCTCCAATCCATATCTGCCATCTTCGCCACCCGTTCCACTCAATTTCAGTCCGTTGTGAAAACCTTGATGTTGCTCCCCGTGGCCGCGATTGACGTAGATTTCACCAAATTCTAGGTCATCATGCAGACGCATTACTTTATTCATATCATTGGTGAAAACCATTGCCGCCAATCCAAATTCACTGTCGTTGGCGTATTCAATGACTTCTTCGTAGGTGCTGAATTTCAAGACAGGCAAAACAGGGCCAAAAATCTCTTCATGAACGATTTTCATGTCTTGGGTTACATTTTCCAAGATCGTAGGCTCAAACCAAAAACCTTTCTCAAAAGCGATGCCCGAAGGTCGTTTTCCACCTATACTTATGCTTGCTCCCGCCGCCACACTTTCCGCTATCAATTGCTCGATATGTGCCACGCCCGCTGCATTCATTTTAGGCCCAATGTCGGTGTCTTCCAATGCCGGATCGCCGACTTTCAATGACCTCACTTTTTCCATGAATTTTTCCATGAAAGCATCGTAGATCGCTTCGTGTAAGTACATTCGCTCGTTGCAAGTACAAACCTGTCCACAGTTATCGAAACGAGAATGCAGCGCACCCGCTACTGCTTGCTCTACATCTGCATCTTCAAAGACGATGCAAGGTGCTTTACCTCCCAATTCCAACTGAACATGGGTAAGATTTTGTGCAGCCGAACGCGCAATGGCTTGACCCGTAGGCGTACCACCCGTCATGGTCACCATCTTTGTAATGGGGTCTTCCACCAAAGCTTTGCCTGCTTCTACCCCACCCGTCACCATATTGATAACGCCATCTGGTATCCCTGCCTTTTTCGCTAAGTCGCACAGCATCAAAGTGGAAAGCGGTGCTTCGGGAGTCGGTTTCACGACTAGGGTATTTCCTGTGACCAAAGCAGGCCCCATTTTTCGACCCGCCAGTGCTAGGGGAAAATTCCAGGCAGTAATCGCTACGACGACCCCTTTTGGCACTTTGTGTATCCAAATCTGTTCATTTGGATTATCTGAATGGACAATATCGCCCTCAATGTGGCGCGCCCATTCGCAAGCGTATTCTATAAAAGAGCAAGTCACTTCCACCTCAAAACGCGCCACTTTCAAGAGCTTGCCTTGCTCTTTGGTGATGAGTTGCGCCAATGCTTCGCTGTTCTTTCTGATCTCCGCCGTGAAAGCCCGCAACAAATCAGCTCGCTGTCGAGCGGGCAATCTTCGCCATGCTTTCTGGGCTTTTTCGGCTGCCACTAGTGCTTTGTGGGCATCTGCTGCTGATGCGTTCTGCACTGTACCCACGACCGATTCATCGGAAGGATTGATGATCGTATCGGTCGTGTCAGTCGAAGCATTCGTCCAACTTCCGTTGATGTATAGTTTATAGTTAGTCATTCCGTTACTATTTGAGAAATTCGATACTCAGAGGGGTACAAACTTTGTACCCCTTTGAAAATTCGATATTCGGAATTCATCTATTCAGTATTCGATATTCTATTAGCGTCCCATCCAACCGCCATCCACTAGCATAATGCTGCCGTTCATATAAGCAGAGGCATCGGAGCAAAGGAAAACGGTCGGCCCTGCAAAATCTTCGGGTTCGCCCCAGCGTCCTGCTGGAATGCGCGCCAATATGGAGTTGGCCCGTTCTGGATTGTTTCTTAAAGCTTCGGTATTGTCGGTGCTGATGTAGCCCGGTGCAATCGCATTGACGTTCACACCTTTGCTTGCCCATTCATTGGCAAATGCCATCGTCAATTGACCAATCGCCCCTTTACTCGCAGCATAGCCTGGCACGGTAATCCCACCCTGAAAAGTAAGGAGCGAAGCCGTGAAGACAATTTTTCCATAGCCGCGTGCCACCATTTCTTTCCCAATTTCACGCGTTAGTATGAACTGCGCATTTTGATTGACTTCTACGACTTTATCGTACATCTCGTCGGGATGTTCCGCAGCGGGCATTCGCAAAATCGTACCTGCATTATTGACCAAAATATCAATGACTGGAAAATCTGTTTTTACGGCACGAATGAAAGTATATAATTGGTCGCGCTGACTGAAATCGCATTGATAGGCTTTGAAATTTCGCCCTCGTGCTTTTACTTCTTTTTCAATCGCGCTGCCTTCCAATGCTAAAGTAGCCGAGACACCAATGATGTCCGCACCCGCTTCTGCTAGTGCGATTGCCATTGCTTTTCCGATGCCTCTTTTGCTTCCTGTCACCAAAGCGGTCTTTCCCGCTAAACTAAATTTATCTAAAATACCCATTCAAAGTTTGTTTGTTGGATGATTTGTAAATACTCAATCTATATATATACTCCATTCGGTGTAAAAAAGTGCGAATTCGTTTCCAGCGATTTTGGTAATTTGTTTAACTGGTGATATGGTGATAGAGTGCTTACCAAATCACCATATCATCAAACCTGTCCGCCTAAGGCGCGATCACCAAAGATGGAAATGCACTTTTTTATCCCATACGCAGTATATAAACGAATCAACAGTCCTTACGCCTGACAATCCAATAACACCTTCATGCCGTCGGGATTGCGATCAATGTCTTCAAATACGCTTTGAATGGCGGTCAATGGCGCAACTTTGGTGATCATTTTTTCAAAAGGCAATTCATTGGCAGTGACAAGTGCAATGGCGGCTTCGTAATCTTCTTCTTCATATACTCTCGCGCCGATCAATTGCAGTTCTTTCCAAAACATCTTAAAAAGATTGACGGGTTTGGGTGTGCCGTGAATGGCAACCATAACGATCCGAGAGCGAATGCCCGCAATCTCCGTCATTAGATCAACGGTGGCTTGCACGCCCGCTACCTCAAACACGACATCCGCTAGTCTGCCCTTGGTTTCTTTTTCTACAAAAGCGACGACATCGGTTTCCATTGGATTAACCGTTTCGAAGCCCAATTCCTTCGCCAATTCTAGTCGAACTGGATTTACTTCTGAAATAATGACCCGCGCACCCTTGCTTTTCGCAACCATAGCGACTAGCATTCCGATGGGTCCACCTCCCAGCACCACTGCCACTTCTTCTGCTTGCAAATTAGACAGTCGCACATCGTGGCAAGCAACCGAAAGTGGCTCGACCAAAGCAGCCAATTTTAAGTCTGTTTCTGCGGATAATTTATGCAGCGTGAAAGCAGGGACATTCCAATACTGCTGCATCGCACCTGGGCTGTCAATGCCAATAAATTTTAGGTCTTTGCAAATGTGACGGTAGCCTTTATCGGAAGGTTTTTCTGCACGATGATCCAGCGGTCGAACCACCACTTTTTCGCCTACTTTGAAATCGCTCACCTCCTCCCCTACTGCTTCAATTGTCCCCGACATTTCGTGACCAATCGTTACTGGAATCGCTACCCTTTTGTCCATCATGCCATGAAAGATGTGCATGTCCGTTCCACACACCCCACAGTAAGCAACTTTGATTTGGACTTCCTCTTTTGCGGGCGCAACAATCGGTCGTTCTGCTACAGAAATGCTGTGATTGCCTTCGTAAAAACTTGCGTTCATTAATTCTTAGTATTTAATTTATACTCCATTCGGTGTAAAAAAGTCGAATTTGTTTCCAGCGATTTTGGTCATCTGTTTAACTGGTGATATGGTGATGTTGTGCTTACCAAATCACCATATCATCAAACCTGTCCGCCCCAGGCGCGATCACCAAAAATGGAGATGCACTTTTTCATCCCATACGCAGTATAAGCGAAGTTAGATAATCCTTTATAGAGTAAAGAACGTGTAAATTCATACTGGCTAGACAAAACATGAACAAGCTGCTATTTCTTGTTTTTTAAGTACTTTTATAGCCCAAAAGATCACGTCCAAATCGGTAAGTTATTGTTTTATCGTTACTTAGATTAAGTAAACTCTTTTTTAGGTGTTTTCGGTTGTTTTGAAGCGCTCAATCGAACGAGGGTTTTAGTAGATTTAATTTGGCGTTCCTATTTCATGGAGAAGTATGAACAAAATCATACGAAAAGAGCCTAAATCACTATGACTTAGGCTCTTTTTTTATCCAAGGTATTCATACTTTAATGATGAGAAGATGAAGTGAACTTTTAAAGTTTGCACATTTTACCATAAAGTTAAGAAATTAGGCTACTCCTTTACGTAATAGACTTTACTGGTTTGTTCCTTTTTACCATTTTGAAAACCATAGGAAGTTACCTCTAATTTATCACTTTCAACAACAATTTCATCTGATGAAATAGGAGTCTTCATATCATGTAAAAAGAATATATCGTAACTTATTCTATCTGTATGAGTCTTACCCTTTATCATAGCTGGTCGCTGAAAAGGAGAAGCTCCTAAAGCATAAAAAAGGTTGGTTTATTTATCATAAGCATGAGTAGCTTCTATAAAGGTCATCCAATTTCCATCCTTAGTTTTAGCACTTGATATAAATGTGTATCCTAGACCATTTAAGATGGGCGTTAATTCCCACTTTAAAGCTACAATACCTTGGCTTTTCATGTCCGCTATACCCTGATTATTGTCGTCTTGGAGATCAGCAACCCAAGTACCTGCCATTTTTTTGAAGTATGAAAATTCAGCACTTTCTTGAGCTAAAACAGAATATGAATACGCTAAAAAAAATGTTAGTAAGATAAAAGAAAACTTTTTCATATTGATTTTTTATTTAGTAACTGATGTTACGCAATAGTGTGTTTTAGTGCGAGAAATCTAGTAGCTTGTCAAAGCTACTGTGTTTTGAATTAGAGTGGCTGTCGAAGCCACTCTAATTCATGAAAATTCTTTCGGAGCGAGCCAAAAATTTTCTTTAAGAACAAAA
>JBCCRX010000441.1:0-5262 GCA_039201015.1 Bacteroidota bacterium
GGTCGTTCAGCTTCTACATACTGCCAAGAGAGAGTCCGTTCAGGCGGTCAACGAAACAATGGTGTTCGTTTACTTCGAGGTGGGCAGGATGATCGTAGAACAAGAACAAGAAGGAAATGATAGGGCTAAATATGGAAGTGAGTTACTGAGACATCTGTCAGAAGTATTGACTGAGGAATTCGGAAAAGGGTTTTCGGTAAGTAACATCCAACAGATGAGAAATTTTTATCTCGCCTATAGAAATCAACAGACACTGTCTGTTAATTCTCTGACAAACGGGAAAAGGTTTGGTTTAAGCTGGTCACATTATCTCTTACTAATTAGAATAGATGACTTAGAGGAACGAAGATTTTACGAAATAGAAGCCTCAAAAAACAAATGGAGTGTCAGAGAACTACAAAGACAATATGATTCAGCACTTTATACAAGACTTGCGCTAAGTAGGGATAAGAATAAAATAAAAGAGCTCTCTGAAAAAGGGCTTGTAATTGAAACACCACAGGATGCTATAAAAGATCCTTACATTCTTGAATTTATTGGACTTCCAGAACAAAGCAGCTATTCAGAAAACGATTTGGAGCAGCAACTTATTGATAAATTAGAGCATTTCCTTCTGGAATTGGGAACAGGCTTTACATTTGTTGCAAGGCAAAAAAGGATTTCCTTTGATGATAAACATTTCAGAATAGACCTTGTATTCTACAATCGGATTTTACGCTGTTTTGTACTGATTGACCTGAAAATAGGTGAGTTGAAACATCAGGACATTGGTCAAATGATGATGTATGTCCACTATTATGACAGAGAATTGAAATTAGAAGAAGAAAACAGTACTGTAGGTATCATTCTATGTCAGAATAAGAGTGAATCAGTGGTTAGATACACCTTGCCGCACAACAATGAACAGATTTTTGCTAGCAAGTACAAGACTGTACTACCAAGCAAAGAAAAATTAAAAGCTCTATTGAAAGAGAAAACCAAATAGAATCATTTGGAGATATTAACAAACGAAGTCAAAATTTATTCAGATGACGGCTCTTGATATTAGAAAATATAGGATTATTCAACAGCTTCTAAGTGTGACGCAAGAAGAAGTAATTGCTGCTGTAGAACGTTCTGTTGGATTGGCTTCTTCTAGTCAAGTGGTTCAAGATAGAGATGAACGTATGGAGCGAGCAACTGAATTACTTGCGGTGGACTACGAAGAGGATGAGGAATTGACTGCATTTACATCCTTAGATGGAGATACTTCTGAGGAAAGAAAGGAGAAGTTCTGGGAAGCAGTGAAGCCGATACGTAAAGGGGTGACATTAGAGCAAATAATGAGAGAGCAAAACTACAAACCTATCGACAGAGAAGAGTTTTTCAGAAAAGCAGAGGAACTGAATATTGAGGAGCCTTTGGAAGATTTATTAGCAATGCTGACTCCATGACATATTTATTAGATACCAATATTGTTCTTATTTATCTTAGGCGGAATCAACTAGCGAAACAGTTAGAGTCTTCGCTTCAACTTTTATCAGCCTCTAATGACCTAGCTATTTCTGTGGTTTCAATAGGCGAATTAAAATCAATCGCTCAGCAAAATAAATGGGGTAACAGAAAGATACTTTACATGATTGATATGCTGAACGAATTTGCAATTATTGATATAAATATGGAAGAAATCATAGAACGCTACGCAGAAATTGACACCTACAGCCAAGGCAAACTAGAAGGTAAAGCAGTTAATTTCTCCGCTCGAAATATGGGTAAAAATGATCTTTGGATTGCAGCAACTGCTTCGGTTTATGAGCTCGAATTAGTTACGACAGATAGGGATTTTGGGCATTTGGAAGATCAGTATATCAATTTAAAAACGGTGGATATTCGTGATTATAGTTTAGAAAGTGCCATTTGAAGTCATCTGATTCATCCAGCTAACAAACCTCAATTCAACTATAAATGGTGGATATTTCCACTTCTATTCATAATCGGCTTTTTAATGGATTTTGTGTGGGCGATTGTTTTGATGCCTTTACGTTTATTATTGAACTAGATAAATTCTTCATTAAGAATAACTTATGAAGTTAATCGGCTAGACGTCAGAAGTTAGAAGCGAGAAGTCAGACTCGCAAGCCATAAATTGAGGTATAATCTTGAATTTCAGTGAGTTGAGATAATCTGTATAAGCGTCTTATTACCAGTTATTTACAACCTTAGAAGGGAAGCCAGTTAATCAACAAATACAAATCAAAGCTGATTGCTGCATGTGAACAACACGCAGTGAATGAGTTGTATGCTTTCGGCTCAGTATTGACAAGTAACTTCAAAGCTGAAAGTGATATTGACTTCATTGTATCTATCGCCTCTGATGAACCACTCGAATATGCTGAATACTATTTTGATTTAAAATTTGCTTTAGAAAATATATTTGAGCGTAAAATTGATTTGCTAGAGCAAAAAGCGATCCGAAACAAAACTTTTGCGCATTCAATTAATCAAAAAAAGTAACCTTATTTATGTAACATGAAGTAGAGTTGCAATTCAAAGATATAAGCAAGAAATCTAAATACATTTCAGTGAAATATAAAATCAAATGCTGACCAAAGAAGTAATATTGGATTATTTAAAACTTAACAAAAATCAATTGAGCAATAGTTATCAATTAGAGAAGCTTGGCTTATTTGGTTCTTTTGCAACTGACCAAGCCTCTGATGATAGTGATATTGATTTGTTAATTGATTTCAAACCAAATACAGAAAAAATATTCGAAAAAAAATTAGCACTAAGGAAGCAAATAGAAGCTAAGTTCAATCGATCTGTTGACCTATGTACAGAAAAATATATGAAGCCTTACTTCAAAGAATACATCCTGAAATCTACAATTTATGTCTGATAAAATAAAATAAATGTCAACTCAAATAATAGACACTGTAAAGACTTTGTCCCTTTTTGATAAGGTTACCCTAATGGAATTACTAATCAAAGATATTAAAGAAGAAACTTCAAAAAGAACGGAGCAGGCCATTAGAATGGAGCAGGCAGCCGAATTGCTTTTAGTTGACTACCAGACCGATGAAGAATTAACCGCATTTACATCGCTGGATCAAGAGAATTTTTATGAAGCGAGGTGAAATTTGGACGATTACCCTTGATCCAACAATTGGGGCAGAAATCAAGAAAACTAGACCAACAATCATCGTGAGTGATGATACTCTAGGAAATCTACCTCTAAAAGTAATCGTTCCGTTGACAGATTGGAAGGAGAAGTATAGCGTTGCAGAATGGATGGTGAAAATCAAAAAACAATTGTCTAATGGTTTGACTAAAGATTCAAGTGCAGACTGTTTTCAAGTTCGCTCCGTTTCCAAAATTAGGTTTATAAAGAAAATAGGTGAAATTTCTCCTATTGAGATGAGAGAAATAGAAGTCGCTTTAGCCAAAGTTCTAAAAATCTATTGAATTTGATTCTTGTAAAGAAAAACTAAGGAATAATTATATGCTACTAGTAAAAGACTTATGTGCAAGTGTGGAGGAAAAAGAAATCTTGCGCAATTTTAATTTATACGTGAAGCCTGGTGAGGTACACGCGATTATGGGACCCAATGGTTCGGGTAAAAGTACGCTAGCGAATGTGCTAGCAGGACGTGAAGAGTACGAAGTGACCGACGGCAGCATCGAATTTGAAGGCGAAGATTTGCTAGAAATGGAAGTGGACGAGCGTGCACACAAGGGCTTGTTTATGGCATTTCAATATCCAGTGGAGATTCCTGGCGTGAGCAATGCGACTTTTCTGAAGAGCGCGGTCAATGCAGTTCGGGAAGCACGAGAACTAGAAGAGCTTAGCCCAATGGACATGCTCAAATTGCTGCGCGAAAAAGCGAAAATGCTCGGTATAGATCAAAGTTTTTTGAAGCGTTCTTTGAATGAAGGCTTCTCTGGTGGCGAAAAAAAGCGCAACGAAATGCTGCAAATGGCATTGCTCGAACCTAAGTTGGCTATACTCGACGAAACCGATAGTGGATTGGACATCGATGCCCTGAAAATTGTGGCAGATGCCGTGAATGGCTTGCGCAGTCCAAATCGCTCTTTCATCGTCGTGACGCACTATCAGCGACTTTTGGATTATATCGTTCCTGATTATGTGCATGTGCTTTACAATGGACATATTGTAAAAACGGGTGATAAATCTTTGGCTTTAGAATTAGAGGCAAAAGGTTATGATTGGATTAAGGCAGAGGTGGATGGTGTAATGGTTTAAAGATTTATTCTGTATGGATTTAAGTTTCGATACAAGAGGTAATCTAAAGCCTTATGAAAAGATAACAATAACGTTCGATGAATTTAAATCGTATTTCTTTGAGGGTTTTGAAAATAGCTTAACTCGAAATGAAATATTGAAGAATTACGAACAGTATCTTGAAGACTTTAAAACAGAGGTAAGTAGTAATTTCATACAATGGATTGATGGAAGTTTTGTCTCAAATAAGACGAATCCAAGAGATATTGATTTCGTCAATTTGATTGATTTCGAAATCTAAGAATCTAATGAAAGGATTATTGAATCAAAATTTAGACTTCATGCTGCGAAAAGATTTTACGATAGGATTGATGCTTATACAGTGAAATTATTTCCAAAAGGGCATCCAAAACAAAACATCACCGATTTCGACTTGATATATTGGAGAAACTGGTTTTCAAAAACAAAGAAGAATAGAGCTAAGAAGTCTTTTCCCAAAGGATTTATCGAACTCAAATTTAGATCAGAAGTATAATTAATTATGGAATCTACAGATATTCAAGAAAAAGCTGCAAGGGTTTTCGATATTCTTGAGCAGATTGGTCAACTCAATGTAATGGTGAATTTCCATAGAGATCAATCCAAAGAACTAAGTATGATGCGGCAATACGAATCTATGAGAGCTGACTTTTTGAAAGAACTAAAGGCAGTTCTCAATGATTTCAAAATAAATGTTCAAATAGAGGGAATTGCAGCCTAAAAATTTATCACAGAATACATCTATCCAACTCTCTACCCTACGGGTTGGATAAGCAATACTAGAAAATGTCAATAACAGCACAAGACAAAAATACAAACACAAAAGACTGGTTCAGTACGCTGTTTAAAGTCTATGAATCGGGTTTGAATGGACATGGCAATCATCCCATTGCGCATTTCCGTAGAGCGGGCTTCGAGCAATTTGAGGCAGCGGATTTTCCGACGACACGAGATGAAGATTGGAAATACACCAGCGTCAAACGGATCATTCAAAACAAATA
>JBCCRX010000442.1:0-5234 GCA_039201015.1 Bacteroidota bacterium
ATATACCAAACTGCAATCGCAAGCCCGAGAACAAGCGATCTACCGCATGATTGATGATGCGAAAGCCCTTGGTGCGGATGCCGTCGTCAACGTTCGCTTTACCACTTCTATGGTCATGCAAGGGGCGTCGGAAATATTGGCCTATGGAACGGCGGTGAAGTTGAAATGATATGCGTAGAAACAGTGAACTGCTGAATTGTAGAATTGCTGAACTGTAGGCGCATTCAAATAAACAAATCAACAAGCTTCACCTACCGCTGAAAGTGCAAAATCTCCTTCAATTTCTCAATTCGATCTAGGGTATATTGCTGATATTTGGTGTTTCCCGAATCTCGGTATTTTTTGTAATAGCGCATCGCGATTTTCTTGTCTTTGTAATACAAATCGTAATTGTGGGCGAGGTGAAATAAAAATTCAGGATCATCGCTGTATTCGTAGGCTTTTTCGTAGTGTGCAATAGCTGTTTTATAGTCTTTTCTTTCCTCCGCAATGCTGCCCAAATCGGCGTAATAGACTTCAATTTTTTGAGAAATCCCTTTCTCAATTGCCGTTTCAAAATGAACAACACTGCGATCCAAAGAATCCATTCTGTGGTAGGCTACACCTAGATAGTGATGCGTATGTTCCGTATCTTTTTCCCGATCTACCAAGGCATTCAAATGAAAAATACTTTGTTCCAAGCTATCCATATAAAGATAAGCCACGCCTAAAATCATTTGATAATAATCCGTCGTGTCGCCCTGTTGCATCGTCCTATTGACGGCACTGATAACGCCTTCGTGCTCGCTTTTCTTTTTGTGTATGCGCGCCTTGATGTGCAGCAATTTGATGTTATTCGGATCGGTATTTAATCCTTTTCGGAGCATCTCTTCGGCATATTCTAAATTGTCGGTTCTCAAATACACATCACTCAATTGCTGAATCACCTCAATGTCCCTTTCATTTAATTGATGCGCCTTCAAAAAAGCCTCAACGCCCGAAAACATATCGCCTAATTTGGAGTACAAATACGCCAAGCGTTTGTAATAGAAACTATTCGTGGCATCCAATTCGATCAGTTGCTGATAATAAGGTAGGGCTTTTTTGTAATTGCGTTCTTTTTCGTAGATGCTGCCCAAAGAACTAATCGCCGTGATGTTGACAGAATCCAATTTAATGGCTGTAGAATAGTAAATTTTCGCATCTGGGTAACGCCCCAATTGCGTATGACAATAAGCGATTTGGCTAATAAAATCCACATTTCGCTGCTCCCGAATATAGCATTCACTCAAATACTTCAGTGCTTCCTCAAATTGGTAGCTCGCAATGGCTTGTAGTGCTTCTTGATAAATTGTTGCTGTCGGAATACGAGTGGAAGAATTTACTTGTTCTTGCGCACCAATAGAAAAGAATAACAATAGAAAAGATAGTGTGCATAGGTGTTTCATAGCAATTGTGATTTTCGACTTTGTATTATATAGATGCTATGAAAGCGTTTTGTGGTGGGTGGTTTGTTTTGAAGAAATCAAATATCATCAATTTGAAAACTACAATAAATCATCAATCAAATAAATCGACAATCATAAATCATGGATCGGTTTTACACCCAAATTGACTGTATTGTAGGAATAGTAAGTCGCTTCAAGGATACCGCCGCTCTGCTCCAAACACTTTGCCTTCCTCCGCCAAATAAGTGTTCGGAAAGACAGAACGTGCTTCTTCCAGCAGTAGCTGCAAATGATGATAGCGAGAAGAATAATGCCCAATAATCAACTGTCGTACTTGTGCTTTTTCGGCGATCGTGGCGGCTTGCATGGCGGTAGAATGCTTTGATTGTAAGGCATTTTCCAGATGTTTTTGCGTGTAAGTAGCCTCGTGGTACAGCAAATCAACGCCTTCGATACAAGGAATGATGTGTTCTGAATAGGCAGTATCGGAGCAATAGGCGTAGCTTCTAGGAAAGGGCGGCGGCGTAGTCATTTCGCTGTTTGGAATCACCCTTCCGTCGGGCGTGATGTAGTCTTCTCCTTGGTACTTTACTTTTCTAATGTCTTCAATAGAAAGGCTATATTTTTCTATTTGTGCAGGAATGATTTTGGGCAGCACTTGCTTTTCTCTAAACAAATAGCCACAAGTAGGAATACGATGCTCTAATGGAATGCTGTAAACATCAACGTGTTGGTCTTCGTAGATCAATTGATGAACGCTCGGATTCACTTCGGTTATAATCAATTCGTAAGGAACGCCTGAATAGGAATAAGTGAAAGTCGCTTCCAGCCAAGCCTTCATACCAGCGGGCGCGAATATTTCGAGCGGATGATCTCGACCCAATAAGCCGTAGGAAGTTATCAGTCCAGGCAGACCAAAGATGTGGTCGCCATGCAGATGACTAATAAAGATTTGACGAATTTTGTTTTTATTGATGTTGAATTTATTCAATTGAAGCTGAGTGGATTCGCCACAGTCAATTAAATAGATTCTATTGTCGTTGTTGAATACCTGCGCACTCAACATTCGGTCATAAGCAGGAATAGCAGCATTTGTGCCTAAGATGCTCACTTCAAACTTCATACACCGTCTCCTTCCATATCCTTTTCGATGGCATTCATGAGCACATAGTCAATGGATTCTGATACCGTAGGAATAATCGTCAAAACAGAATCAAGGCGAGAAATTTCGATCAATTTTTTCACATTCGGTTGGTCAAGACCTGTCAAAATGAACGATCCGATGGCTTTCCAAAGTCGGTTGGCTGTCAGAATGGCACTTAATCCAGAAGAGTCTACAAATTTGACACCCGACAAATTGAGGATCAAATTTTCCACGCCTTCTTGCGACAATACCACAAATTTGGATTTCACATCAGGAGCAATGATGGAGTTGAGGTTGTCTTCCTCCAAGGAAAAAACAGTATAACGTTCATTTTTATCTACGCTATATTTCATTCTTTATAGTAGTTTAATAAGCTATTGCCACCTCCCAAATCAGGAACAGTAGCACTGATAGTCAACGAATTAGCTTTTAAGGCGCAAAAATATCAATTATCGCCTATTTTACCTATTAAAAAACAATTGTTTTTAAAATATTCGTTTCTGTCAGCAATTGTGCAAACTACTTACTGGCTTCCTTGTTTTCTTTTTGTCAAAACAAAGAAAGAGAAAAGAAGCTAAAGTAAAATGTAAATTCATTCGTCTTTCCTCTTTGGAGATAGATTATTTGGTCGAATAGAAAAACTTGGCATCATTTTTTCATTAGAATTACGTAATTATTACTTATTTCTTTTTTAGAAACTTTTGTTTTCAAAACCGAAATGTATAATATTGTCTTTGAAGTGCGTAGAGTGATTTAACCCTATTTACATTTGAGGCAGAAGGTTCATAAGGCAATTTGGGATTTATAGGCTAGCACATAACACAATTATGGATAAAAATAATAAAAGATTTTCACCCAAAGTGAAGCAGATCATTCGACGAAGTCGAGATGCTGCTTTGCGGTTGGGGCATGACTTCATCGGTATCGAACATCTTTTGCTGGGCATCATGGTAGAGCCAGATAGTCTTGCGGTGAGGGTTTTGGACTCTCTAGATGTAGATATTGAAGACTTAAGAGACACCGTAGAAGACTCCATTCAGCGTCGAAGATCGGTCAATACTTCTCTGAATGTAGGCAATTTACCTTTGAACAAACAAGCGGAAAAAATACTAAAAGTTACTTTCCTAGAAGCAAAAATGTTGAAGAGCGAAGAAATTGCGCCCGAACATTTAATGCTATCTATTTTGAAGCACAGAGAAAACATGGCGTCCCGTATTTTGAATGAATACGATGTGGACTACGAGGGCTACAAAAATGAACTCGAATTTGTGCGTCAAGAAATCGACTACACAACAACCACCGATCCTTACGCGCAAGCATCTTCTGATTCGGATGATGATTTTGAGGACGACAGAGGCGGCAGTGGCTATCAGCAGCGCAGAGGCAATAATAAATCCAGAACGCCTGTACTCGACAATTTTGGTCGAGACATCACAAAACTGGCACTTGAAGGAAAACTAGATCCCATCATAGGGCGAGAGAACGAAATAGAGCGCGTTTCTCAAATTTTAAGTCGTCGTAAGAAAAATAATCCCATTCTGATTGGAGAACCAGGTGTCGGTAAGACGGCAATTGTGGAAGGATTGGCATTGCGCATTCATCAGAAAAAGGTGTCTCGAACGCTGTTCAATAAGCGACTGGTGATGCTTGATTTGGCGGCATTGGTGGCGGGTACAAAATACCGTGGACAGTTCGAGGAGCGGATGAAAGCTATCATGAATGAGCTAGAGAAATCTAGGGATGTCATTTTGTTTATTGATGAAATTCACACGATAGTGGGTGCAGGTGGTGCAACGGGTTCTTTGGATGCTTCCAATATCTTTAAGCCTGCCTTGGCTAGAGGCGAGTTGCAGTGTATTGGTGCTTCCACTTTGGATGAATATCGCCAACATATCGAGAAAGACGGTGCTTTGGATCGTCGCTTCCAAAAAGTGCTAGTGGATCCACCTTCGGCAGAAGAAGCGATCAATATTTTGGAAAATATCAAGTCAAAATACGAAGAATTTCACAATGTAAATTATGCGGATGACGCCATAGAGGCTTGTGTGAAGTTGAGTGATCGCTACATCACCGATCGCTATTTGCCAGACAAAGCGATTGATGTATTGGATGAAGTAGGCGCGAGGGTGCATCTGAAAAATATCAATGTTCCCAAGCACATCGAAGAACTGGAGCAGAAGATAGAGGAAATCAAAGATTACAAAAATCAGGCGGTCAAAAATCAGCAATACGAAAGAGCTGCTGATCTAAGAGACAATGAATCTAAACTGGTACGTCAGTTAGAGTTCGCCAAAGTAGAATGGGAAGAAGATGCCAAAACCAAACGTTATCCCGTAGAGGAAGAAGATATAGCGGAAGTGGTGGCGATGATGACGGGCATACCCGTGAAGCGCGTCGCACAAAGTGAAAGTGTGAAATTGGTGGGTATGGCAGAGGATATGAAAGACTCAATTGTTGGTCAAGATCAAGCGATTGAGACGATCACCAAAGCCATTCAGCGCAATCGAGTGGGTTTGAAAGATCCAAGTAAACCAATTGGTTCATTTATTTTCCTAGGACCAACGGGCGTCGGTAAAACACAACTCGCTAAATCACTAGCGCAATATTTATTCGATTCAGAAGATTCACTTATTCGTATTGATATGAGTGAATACATGGAGAAG
>JBCCRX010000443.1:0-5232 GCA_039201015.1 Bacteroidota bacterium
AAATTAGTATATAGCTTGATTTCACAAATTTAATTATATCAAAGATACATAAAACACGTCAAAACAGAGTTAACTTATTGATTATCAGATATTTAATTTTTTGTAAAAATCGTGCTTCAAAAATTAAAACATACTCTAAGAAATCAAATAGCTGATAATCAGTTATTTGTGAGCATCCAAATTTGTTAAATTTCAAAAACTTGACAAATTGCTCTCAATTTACCTAGCAACTTACTGACGGTCAATAATGCGTCAAATCTACTGTCCATAAATTTTCCACTTGGAACGCTTCTCCTTTATAAGGAATCATTCATGCTTTACAAAGGCTGTCCAATCTGCTCACCCATTTTCACGAACGTCTCCATGCCATTTCTTGTATTCTTTATCAGATCAGCATCAATTCTAAGCTTATTTTTATCCACTAAAAGCACAATAGAAGAGCCACCAAAAGCAAAATAGCCCATTTCATCACCTTTTTGAATGGCTTTGTTGGGGGAATAGGTTTCAATGATGCTGCCTACCATAGTTGCACCCACGGGAGCGATCAGTACAGTGCCTATTTTTTTTGTCTCTAATAAGCAAAATTCCCTTTTGTTTTGACAAAATACTCGAACAAAATTTCTCGCTACGGCATAAGGAGAAACGGAATAGTAGCTGCCCTTTATCTTATTAATAGGCGAAGGAATGCCGTCGTAAGGAAAGTGAAAACGATGATAGTCATTCGGTGCCAATCGGAGAATCAATAGGGCAGCGTCTTGATATTTTTCGGCTAATGTCGCGTCATCCAAGAAGGCAGTCAAAGTAAAGGCTTCTCCTTTGACGAAAAAATATTGCAAATCGCTGATGCGTTCGAAGGCCAAAAATCGGCCGTCGCCTGGCGCGACGAAACCTTCTGCTATGGGACGTGCTTCGGGCTTTAACTTTCGATAAAAAAAATCATTGAAGGAGCTAAAATCTGAAATGGACTTCTGAGATTCCGTCATATCAATATCCAACTCCTCTACGAAATCCTGTATTTTACCAGTGGAGGCAGCTTTATCCATTTGCTTGCCATAGATTTCGGAAATGAATTTTTGCTTCACCAAAGGCAAAAGTGCCTTCTTTCCCAAAGGATTACTGTACAAAAAATTCAGCAAGCCTACAGCTGGCGGATTTTCCGTTTGTATTTCTCCCGTTGCTCGGTCGATGTATTTTATTTCCATATCGGCAGATTTGCGATGTAAAGATAAAATTGCTTGCTATCTTTTAAAGTTATAACTTTGTTGCCTTTCAGCATTAAAATTAAGGCTGTACGAAGTCTTGTTTTATTAACAGCTTACTCGAAAATAACCTGAGTCAATATCAGAAAATCGCTCAACAAGTATGCTCAATAAATCGCTTCGGACGGAAACACCTCTGATGCATACTTGTTGAGCGATTTCAGGAGCGTCCCTAGGACTTATTTTGAGCATGGCTTAAGAGCATGTTTGGAGTACTATCTTCCTGTAAACCAACATTTTACGAACCTGACTTTGAAAATAATCGCTCTTTTATCTCGATAAAGTCCCTATTATTTTCTTCGTCAGAGCCGTAAACTATTGATTTACAGTTCAATCCTACTCCAAACAAGCTCTAAGACTTCTTGTACACGCCTCATTAAAAATGCTAACGCACCAGTTTTAAAATTAAAAACCAAAAAAATGTTGAGATTCTATTCGCCTATTCTTCTGCTACAGATTTTTTGTCTTTACCACGCTTACAACAATAAAGCAGAACAAAGATGGTATTGGTTCATTCTTATTTTCCCGTTCTTCGGATGCCTTATTTATTTGTATCATCACTTCTACAGCCGCGAAAATATGGACGCTATTTCCGAAGGCATCCAACAAGGTATAAATCAAAATTATAAACTTGAAAAACTAGAAAAGGAACTCAATTTCACGGACACCGTCAGCAATAAAACCAAACTAGCTGCAGAGTATTCTAGTAAAAGACAATACGAGCGCGCGATTTTACTTTATCAATCTTGCCTCAACGGACTCTATGAAAATGATCCTGCTATTCTCAAAAAACTAGTCTATAATTTGTACCTTAACAATCAATACAAAGAAGCCATTCAATACGGCGAACGCATTCAAGAAGATAAGGCTTTTAGGCAATCAAGAGAGCGTCTAGCATTGGCTTGGTCTTATGTCCACAATGGACAGATTGAGCAAGCGGAGCAGCATTTTCGAGAGATGGACATCCGTTTTTCCAACTATGAACAACGCTTAGATTACGCAAAATTCCTACACGCTCATGAACGATCTAAAGAGGCAAAGCAGTTGATTCAATCACTTCTAAAAGAAATAGACGCTATGGATAGAAATGAGAAAAGGTCAAAAAAGCGTATTCATCGAAGTATTCAGGCATATTACGAGCAGATTTCATAAAATCTATTATGGAAAAACTCAAATCATGGATAAGAAAGTATAAATATTTTTGGATCAGCTTCCTGCTAATCGGCTCAGTCTATTATCTATTCTGCCTACCGAAATCGCTTTTTCAAGACCCTACTTCCACCGTTTTAGAAGACCGGAACGGTATGCTACTCGGTGCGCGAATCGCCGCCGACGGACAGTGGCGTTTTCCCGCCAAAGATAGCTTGCCAAATAAATACATCACCGCACTGATAGAATTTGAAGATCGTCGCTTCTATCGCCATATTGGTATCGATCCGATTGGTCTAGCTAGGGCAGTGCGACAAAATATAAAGGCGCGCGCTGTGGTCAGTGGTGGCAGCACCATTACGATGCAGATTATTCGTTTGGCTAGAAAAAAGGAAGGTCGTACCATCTGGAATAAGTTCATTGAAATGATTTGGGCAACACGACTAGAATGGCGATGTAGTAAAGCAGAAATCTTGCATCTATATGCTGCCCACGCGCCTTTTGGTGGGAATGTAGTTGGATTGGAAGCGGCGGCATGGCGATACTACCACAAAGCACCTACTTTGCTTTCTTGGTCAGAAGCGGCAACGCTCGCTGTGCTCCCCAATGCACCCGCACTTATTCACCCTGGTCGAAATCGGGTAGCCTTACAATCAAAGCGGGATCGCTTGCTGAGGCGTTTACTAGAAGCAGAGAAAATAGATACTTTGACTTATCAATTGGCACTGGAAGAGCCACTACCCAAAAATCCACTGCCACTTCCGAGAGCAGCACCACACTTACTAGATCGCGTTTATTTGGAAGGCAAAAAAAGTCAGCGAAGCTGCTTCCAAACGACCATTGATAACAAAATACAAACACAAGCCAAGCAAGTTTTACAAAGACACCACCAAAGGCTTAAAGGCAATCATATCTATAATGCAGCCGCCCTGATCGCAGAGGTGGAAACGGGTGCGATTCTAGCCTACGTGGGCAATGTGGTGGGTGCAGGGGAAGAACACGGTGAGCAAGTGGACATAATCACTGCTGCAAGAAGTACGGGCAGCGTCATCAAACCCTTGCTGTATGCGGCTATGCTGCAAGAAGGCAGTATTGTGCCCTCCAGCTTGATATCTGATATTCCAACTCATTTGAGCGGCTATCGTCCCGAAAACTTTCACGAACGATACGACGGTGTTGTCACCGCCAAGCGTTCCTTGGTGCGCTCCTTGAACGTCCCGATGGTGAGAATGCTACAACAACACGGACTGGAAAAATTTCATTTCCGATTGCAAGAACTGGGCTTGCAGACGATCAATCAACCGCCACAACACTATGGCTTACCATTGATTTTAGGTGGTGCGGAAGTGCGATTGGACGAATTGACGGGCGTTTATGCGAGTATGGCCAGGACGCTCCATACTTTTTCCAATCATAGCGGGCGATATGCCAAAAATGACTTTCGATCACTGCACTATTTGAAGCAAAATACACCTCCACCACCGCAGTTCCAAAAGCAAGCTGTACAATTCAATGCGGCTTCTATTTGGTTCACTTTCGATGCCATGAAAGAGGTAGAACGCCCCAATTCAGAAGGAGAATGGAAAGCCTTTCAGTCGAGTAGTAACATTGCTTGGAAAACAGGAACGAGTTTTGGCTTTCGGGATGCTTGGGCGGTCGGTGTAAATGACAAATATGTCGTTGGAGTTTGGGTAGGTAATGCGGACGGTGAAGGACGACCTGGATTGGTTGGTGTACAAACGGCTGCGCCCCTCTTATTCGATTTATTCAAACAATTACCTGCTTCTAAGGCTTGGTTTCCAGCACCTTACGATGAAATGGCAAGCTTTGCTATTTGCGCCAAAAGTGGCTATCGCGCTTTGAATATTTGTCCAAAAGCTCGCCTTTTATTGCCTCGATCCGCTAGCAAATTAGCAGGTTGTCCGCATCACCAAAGCGTTCATTTGGATGACAGTGCCAATTGGCAAGTGCATAGCGGATGCGAGTCAGTCGATCAGATGAAACAGCAAGCCTTTTTTGTGCTGCCACCCGTAGAAGAATATTACTACAAAAACAATGATCCGAGCTATCAAAAACTACCACCTTTCCGAGCAGACTGCGCGCAGAATAGCTCTACACCGATCATGCAATTGATCTATCCCAAAGAACACGCCAAAATCTACCTTCCCACTGATCTGGATGGCGTAAAAAGCAAAAGCGTTTTTCGCCTCGCCCACCGAGCTGCCGACACCAAAGTACATTGGCATTTGGATCGTACTTATTTGGGTAGCACCCAAGATTTCCACGAACTCGCCTTGCAAGCCAATATCGGCAAACACCTTCTCACTTTAGTGGATGAAAAAGGCAATCGGCTAGAGCGTAGCTTTGAGGTTTTGGGAGGGGCAGAATGAATTACATAGAAAAGCAGTAGTTTTGTCCTTTTCGATTCAAAAATTACACAAACGCTTAAAAATCATGTATTTTTGGAGGTCTAAATATAAATCGGTGACATCAGACTTGTAAGTGCTTGCACCCATTTGTTTAAGCTGTTTATTTGTTTAAATTATTTATAATGACCACTTTACACAAGTTTATTGCCCAAATAATTAGGTAAACCTACTTACTATTCCTTCGTGGTTTAAATAAGACATTATAATTGTCATAATAAATAGATAAATTTATACCTTCGATAAGACTACTACACTGTAAATTAAGTTTCTTTGTATTTTGTATAGGGGAGTTTGAGGGAGAAAAAAGGGTTTTAGAAAAACCCTTTTTTCTCCCTCAACCCTTTTTCGCCGCCGTCTTCGACGGCGGCAGATGGGTTTTTTAAAGCTCGAAATTC
>JBCCRX010000444.1:0-5213 GCA_039201015.1 Bacteroidota bacterium
CGCCAACAACGTACTACTGCTCGTGACAAGCTCCAGCTTGTTCACGCACCAAAGCGTAGGACTCCTGTCCGACCTAAGCTACTATTGCTTTCAACCAACCTGTACATTAACTCACGTCATTGCTAAGAATGTTTTGTAATTACAGTCTTGCTACACTCTTTACTCCTTTAGGCGAGGACGCCTATACTTTTGTCCGCTTGCTACTCTGTAAGTAGCAGCGAGCAGCACGTCTTGCGCCAGCAGGGGCTTCATTGTTCCCGAAGCTCCCCACCTTGCCGTTGCCAACAACGCAGGTTCGGGTAGGAAACGAATAGTAACATATTCGGTCAGTTCGACTAACTTGGCACGATAACCAACTTTTGTTAACCTACTGACAGTATAGTAAGCGACTTCTCGTCGCACCAAACTGCGACAATCCGTTATTTTGGAAGACCGCGACCATCGTGGTTATCTCTTATCCATAAATATAGTAGCCTTTTTTAGGCTACCTTAATGTCTAAGTGTTCTATACTACTAAACACCTGAAGTCTATTTATTATCGTAACGATAGTTACCGTAACCGCCGTTACGAAAATTTCGTATCTTTGCGCTATGAAATTCTACAACCGCACTTCAGAACTAGCCATCCTAAAACGTGTCGCCAAGCAAAGTCAGCGACAGTCCAGAATGACTATCGTCACAGGTCGCAGAAGGATTGGAAAAACTCGACTTATCCATCATAGTCTTTCTAATCAGGTTTACCTCTACTTTTTTATCGCTCGAAAAGACGAAAAACTACTCTGCCAAGAATTTACGGAGCAGATAGAGCAAAGTCTTCAAACCTCCATTTTTGGTACTATTACACAATTTAAGGACATTTTTGGGTGGTTAATGAATTATGCCCAGCAGCATGCAATTACCTTAGTTATTGACGAATTTCAAGAGTTTTTTCGCATTAATCCCTCCATTTATAGCGATTTACAAAACATTTGGGATCGTCAAAAAGAGCAATCCAAAATGAATCTGATTTTAAGTGGATCAGTTTATTCGCTAATGCAAAAAATTTTTGAAAATGCTAAAGAGCCGCTCTTCGGAAGAACCAATGAGAAGTTATACATCCAAGCTTTCACTGCCGATCTTCAAAGATTGATTCTCTCGGACTTCAATCCTACCTACTCTAAAGAAGACTTATTGACGTTTTATATTCTGACGGGCGGCATTCCAAAATACATTGAGCAGTTCATAGACAATGAATGCTTTACCAAAACACAAATGTTAAATGAAGTATTTCATGAAAATTCCTTTTTTTTAGATGAAGGAAAAAACGTGTTGATTGAAGAATTTGGTAAGGAATATACCACCTATTCCTCCATTTTGTCTTTGATTGCTGCTTCAAAAACAAGTCGAAGCGCAATTGAAAGTATCTTACAAAAAGATATAGGCGGCTATTTAAGCCGACTGGAAAAAGATTACCGAATCATTGAACGACACTCACCTATATTTTCAAAACCGGGTACTCGAAACGTAAAATTTTTAATCAAAGATCATTTTCTAAGCTTTTGGTTTAGATTCATCTACAAGTACAAAGGAGCAGTAGAGATTAGGAATTTTGACTACCTCCGCCAAGTCGTAGATCGTGACTTTCCAACTTTTAGTGGACTTTTTCTAGAGCGATTTATTAAAGAACAACTAGCTGCCACGAAAAGATACGCTCTCATTGGCAGCTATTGGGAACGGGCAAATCAAAATCAAATTGATATCGTAGCACTCAATGACTTAGATAAAACAGCATTAATTGCTGAAGTCAAACTTCAATCAAAGAATATTTCTATTGATAAACTCAAGGAGAAAGCTTATGCACTCAAGCGTAAACTCAATGGCTACCAAATATCTTACAAGGGTTTTTCATTAGAAGATGTTCTAGAACGGAAATTTTAAACAATAGGCAAAAGCCAGCTATCCTCACGAATAACTAGCTTTTATTACTTTATAAGCCTATCGTATTGCAGTTATAAGCCGAGATAATCTAAGCAGAAATACCTTACGCATCAAGGAACATCCTACGCGAGCAGTAGTACTTCCTGCGCCCGTATATTATTTATCAATAATAAGAGTCACAATCTATGGAGTGATTACAATACCCATCTGAAGTAGCTTTCTTTTCGCAGTCGCAGCCGTCACCAATAACAAGCTTGCAATGACTACATCCTACTCCTGAACAAGATTCTGAACAATTACCGAAGGCAAACGCGTTGTCTTGTTCAACTATTTCTATTGCTGCTTCTGTAGTTCCTACTTTTGTTGTTCCTTTCCCCATCAAGTAAGCACTTTCTCCATTACTATGTATCCAAAATTTCTCGAAATCTATCTCTTGTTCTAAATGCTGAAATCTTTCACTAAATAGTTCTTTATAAAACGCAGGGTCTTTTGTAAGCTTTAAAGTTCCCTCCTCAGTTCTGTAAACGAAAGCGTTTTCGTCTATTTCAACAACTTTTTCACTGTCACAAGAAAAAAGTGTAATGATTATTAAAAATAAAATTGGTAATGTTCTCATAAGTCAATATTTAGTTATGAACTGATGTTACGCACTAGTATATTTTGGTGCGAGAAATATAGTAGCTCTTCAAAGCTACCGTGTTTTGAATTAGAGTGGCTGTCGAAGCCACTCTAATTCATGAAAATTCTTTCAGAGCGAGCCATATTTGAGCTTTAAGCTCAAATATGGCTCGCTCTGAAAGAATTTTCCTACAAATCGTCGGGTTCGACCTTTCTGCCTCAGGCTGATACCCGACGATTTGTAAACAAGTAGCACTTTGTGCCGTTTGCAATTTGGTGTTTTGCGTAACATGAGTTATGAAAATAATATAGTACTGCAAATATAAAGATGCCATAGCGTTATGTCAAGCAGAAAAGTTGGACAAAGTTGGACATATTAAGAAATTTAATATTTAAAAATCGGGGGGGGGGGTAAATTATTCTGTTGGCAGTATTTTCTTAAAAGAGGAAGAATTTGCTCTTTTTCTTCAATATTCAACATCATCGGTATTCCCATAATAGCATAAATTTGTAACTGATCTTTCAAATAGATTGCTTTGTAGGGTTCTATTTTTATACTATTCTTTTTCAAATGCCTAGTGAAAGTTCGAGTACAAGTATAGCCATAGAGGTACGCTAATTCAGATCTTGATTTAGGTTTCATGCCTAATATAATTTGATGCTAAAATACAGTTCTATTAATGCAAGAATATCTTACTTTGATAGCCCTTAATAGCATTTCTTTGAGAAGCCCTGCATATAATGCTAGGCGATTAAACACAATCCAAAGATATGATAATTATTCGTAAAATTATAGCATATTACACTCCAGTCGCTCATTAATCATTACCGTCAGGCAAGTTCAACTCAAAGATCAAAATTTAAACAAGCGCTAACTTCTTCCTTTATGAATTTTCTACTCTTACTACTTATCAATCTACTCCATATCCATTCACCAAAGCCAACTGTAATTAGCACAGACATCTGCATTCTTGGAGGCAGCGAAGCCGCATTCACCGCCGCCATACAAGCCGCAAGGATGAACAAACAAGTGGTGCTGATAGAACCTACGGGTCATCCTGGAGGCATGATTGTCGAAGGTTTGGGGAAAGATATTCGCTTTGGCAGTGGTCGCATCATTAGCGGCATTGCGGCAGAATTTTATGAAGCAGTAGAGGCAAAATATGGGCTAGAACCTGCATTCGATCAGCCCAAATGGTTTTCGCATTACGAACCGCATGTCGCAGCAGCAGCCATTGAGGAGATGTTGGCAAAGGAAAAGAACATTCAAATTATCAGAAAAATTAGAATCAAAGAGCAAGGCGGGGTCATCAAGAAAAAGAAGAAAATCAAAAAGGTGATTCTGGAAGATGCTACAGTTATAGAAGCCAAGCTATTTATTGATGCCTCTATCGAAGGTCATTTATTGCACTTTGCGGGCATCACAACGGAAACGATTCGGGAAGGGAATCAAAAATACAATGAAACCAAGAATGGCATTCAAATCAACAATACCTATCGGCAATTTCAAGTCCAAGTGGATCCTTATAAAATAGCAGGAGATAGTACAAGTGGCTTGATTTATAGCATTCAGCCTGGTAAATTGGGCAATTACGGTGCGCCAGATCACCACATTCAAGGTTTTTGCTATAGAATGTGCCTCACCGACGATCCAAATAATCGCTTGCCTATCGAACAGCCCGCCAATTATGACCCGACACATTATGAAATTTACCGCCGCTATTTGAAAGCAGGCGGTAAGCTCTTCCAACCTCGCCCCAACCGACACAATCGCAAGACGGACATCGGTAGTTGGCATGACCTATCCGCCAATTTATACGGGCAAAATTGGAAATATCCGACTGGCGATTACGCCACTCAGGATAGCTTGGTGCAGTACCACAAAGACTTTACGCTAGGGCTATTGTGGTTTTTGCAAAATGACAAACAAGTGGACAGCCTCACTCGAAGTCAATGGATCAATTGGGGGTTGCCTAAAGATGAATTCGTCGATAACGATCATTGGCCCAGAAGGCTTTACATCCGAAGTGCTAGGCGTATGCTTTCGGATTATGTCATCACAGAGCATCATACCAAACGAAAAAACAATACGCCTGTCGAAGATGCTGTAGCGCTGGCTTGGTGGCCGCCCGATACACACCATGCTAGGAGAATCGTACGAGACGGCTACGCTTACAATGAAGGTTTTGTGTTCGGAAAAGACGACTGGCGACCTTTCGGTATTTCTTACCAAGCCTTAGTTCCTAAACGCAGTGAATGCACCAATCTGCTCACGCCCACATGTCCTTCTGCCAGCTATGTGGCTTACGGTGCGATTCGGATCGTTCCCACTTTCATGATGTTGGGGCAAAGCGTAGGAACGGCGGCGGCAATGGCTTTGGATCAGAAAAAGGCAGTTCAAGATGTGGCCTATTCACAGCTCAAAAGTAGATTATTGAAAGATCAATTGATTTTGACGCTTCCCGAAAATTGGTTGAAAGTGATTACGATTTATAATTAGCAGACTTGTGTGGATAGATACCCTGATCCTCTAAATGTTCTATACCGCTAAATACAAAAAAAGGATCGTCCAAATTTCAGCCCGAGGCAGACAAGTGCAAATTGGATACGATATGCTTGCTCATTGCTCTTACAAAATACGAAAGCCAACTATCCTCACGAACAACTGGCTTTTATAA
>JBCCRX010000445.1:0-5207 GCA_039201015.1 Bacteroidota bacterium
ACCCAAATTTTTGAGAATTATCGCGAACTAATACAAGGCGCGAAGAAGGAAGATAGCCTGTGTTAGCTGACTGATGAGCAAGGCAGTAGTAGTTTGGGAGAAAATTAAAAATGGGTAGGGTATTTTTTACAAGTTCCCTTATCGACAATCAGATTGAAAAGTGGTGAGGAGTTGAAGGTATGATCTTAGAGCTTATTTGGAAATTAATAATCGGTCTCCAAACAGCTCTTAAAAGTCATGCCTTCATCTAGGTCTATCACTGTTTTTCTGTCTGAAGCTCTATGGACTAGCTAAATCTCTATCTATCAGACCAAAAGATATTTAATTTTTCTTAAAATGAGAGTTTTTTTCTCAAAAATAGAAGTTTTGATAAATATTATCAAAACATTTAACTTCTAATTATATGAATATCAACTATTTGTATATTCCTGTTTTTTTGGTACGAAAATTGATAATTTAATAAGCTATATGGTAAAGCAACAAATAGCTTTTCACGTGCATACCTTTATTAGATTTTGGTTGGAGGCTTAAGTCATTAGCACTATTACATTACAAGCTACTTTACACAAACGCACGACTTGATCCTCCACCATCTTCTCCTTTATTCGCTTTCTACTCTTCTTCTATTCAACTGATTCCATGGCTCGAGCGTTTAGTATCTTTCTACACCACACGACTTCTCGTACATGACATCGACGATAATCACGCCCCAAAATATCTCTGATATCAAAAGATACTTTGGATTGCCTTTAGAAGCAATAGACGAGCCTACTTTCAAGCGTTTGCGCAAAGCATTGAGGGCAAAATATCATCCAGATAAGTTTGAGCAATTTGAAGACGCAACCATTCGAGAAATGGCAACTGAGCGTTTTCAATTGATCGAAATGCTATCAGAAAAAATTGCTGCACACCTAGCAAATTCTGCTGACTTTAGTGCGGATCAGGCAACTCCTTCCAGCCCAGATTTATATCACCAAAATGCGCGTTTTTCGGCTAAAAAACTTAAGGTAGAAATACGAACTGCGGATAAAGCACTGAAATTCGCCCTTTTTGGTAAAAGAAACTACAAATGGCTACTGTACGGAGAGCGTTTCAAAATTCCAAATACAACGACCTATATCGTCATGGACGAAAATCATTATGGCAATAAAATTGGCTACCAAGAAAGCATTAGGATGTACCTGAGTTTCGGAGAAGAACAAGCCACTGAAGATGTTGCCAACTGGATCTATCAAAATATAGAAGATCGAGCAGACAGTCTAATAATTGCGGGCGAGAAAGTCCTCATTGATCCACAACAAATACTACTCGCTATTCGGCAGCAAACTTTTTTGAGAATTGCCTAAAAACACAAATAGATGACCATTGTAGATGGAAAAAAACTCGCTCAAGAAATCAAGGAAGAAATCAAGATGGAAGTGGAAGAACGCAAGAGATTGGGCAAAAAAATACCACATCTAGCAGCCGTTTTAATTGGTGAAAATCCAGCTAGTCAGGTCTATATTCGCAACAAAGTACGTGCTTGTGAGCAAATTGGTTTTCAATCTACTCTGGTTCGTCGTGCTGCTGATATTGGAGAAGAGGATTTGTTACAAATTATACAGGAATTGAATGAAAATGTGAGCGTAGATGGATTCATTGTGCAATTGCCGTTGCCCGATCACATTGACGAAACTAAAGTGACCCTTGCTATTGACCCAAAAAAAGATGTGGACGGTTTTCATCCGATGAATTTCGGGCGTATGGCACAGGGATTACCTAGCTATTTACCCGCAACACCCTATGGCATTGTTCAGATGCTGGACCGCTATAATATTCCAACTGAAGGCAAGCATTGTGTGGTCGTTGGAAGGAGCAATATCGTGGGAACGCCTATGAGCATTTTACTATCCAGAAAAGCCAAAGTAGGCAATTGTACCGTCACTTTGGCGCACAGCAGAACTCAAGATTTAGCAGCACAAGTGCGTCGAGCAGATATTATAATTGCGGCTATTGGTCGCGCTAATTTTATCAATGCAGATATGGTAAAAGAAGGTGCAGTGGTGATAGATGTTGGTATCAACAGAGTAGAAGATGCCAGCGCGAAGCGTGGCTACCGATTGAGGGGAGACGTTGATTTTGAGGCAGTTGCGCCCAAATGCAGCTATATCACACCCGTGCCTGGCGGTGTCGGCCCGATGACGGTTACTTCTTTATTGATGAATACTTTGAAGGCGGCGAAGGGGGAGGTTTATTGATCACTGTAAGAAATCCCGTATTTCCGCAATCTCCGATACATCGCAGAGCGAGTCAGACCCAAAGCACGAGCCGCCGCACTGACTTGCTGCTGGTGATGATTCATAGCTTGTTGAATCATCTTGATTTCCATCTCTTCCAAAGACAGACTGCCTACTTTTGGCAAGGCTACACTTTCTGTATTGCTAGTTTTGCTTCTGTAAAATTGTTGGAAATCCTTGCTTTGCAATTCGTCTGCTTGAACCATTAAAACGACGCGCTCTACCAAATTGCGCAACTGCCGAATGTTGCCTGGAAAGCTTTGCTGCTTCAACCATGCGTAGGCTTCGGGATGAACGCGCAAAGTAGGACGCTGATAAGTCTTTTTAAGATTTTCAAGGTAGAAATTGACCAAAAGTGGAATATCACTAGCACGTTCGCGAAGCGGCGGAATTTCTATTTTGATCAAGTTGATTCGATAATACAAATCCTCTCGAAAACTTTCTTCCACGATCATTTTTTCTAGTGATTTATTAGTCGCACTAATTACTCGAATATCTGCTCTTTGGGTCTGACTACTACCTAGCACTTCGTAGGTTTTTTCTTGTAGTACTCGTAAGAGTTTTACCTGACTACTCAATTCCAAATCACCAATTTCATCCAAAAAAATTGTGCCCCCTTCTGCCAATTCAAAGCGTCCTTTTCGGTCAGCGATGGCATCTGTGAATGCCCCTTTTTTATGTCCAAATAGCTCACTTTCAAACAAACTGCTGGAAATACCTCCCAAATTGACTTTGACGAAAGCTTTTTCATTTCTTAAGCTCTCCGCATGTATGGCTTCTGCCACCAATTCTTTTCCCGTTCCGCTCTCTCCGATAATCAAGACACTGGCATCTGTTTTAGCGATGCGCTGCGCCCTCCCCAGTACTTTCAAAAAATTGGGATGCTGCCCGATGAGGTGTTCAAAGTTATTACTCTTGGTGATGGACTTGCTGTCTTTTTTGTCTTTCTGGGTCAAAGAAAGAATCGTTTTGATAGAGCTGAGCAAGTGTTTATTGTCCCAAGGCTTAGCTAGAAAATCACTGGCACCCAATTTCATTCCTTCTACCGCCAATTGTACTGTCGCCCAACCCGTAATCAAAATAATCGGTAAGTTTGGATATACTGATTTTACTATTTTTAATAATTCCAAGCCTTTTTTACCAGTTGTTTCCACGGTGAAGTTCATATCTAGCAGAACGAGATCAGCTGGTTGTTTTTGTAAAGTTGGCAAAACGTCTTTGGGATAATGAATACAAGCGGGAGAATAGCCCGATCTTCTAAGGAGCAGTTTCATAGCTGCGCAAACAGTACGATCATCGTCTATGATGTAGATGTGTGTTTTGTTCATAGTAGGAATATCGAAACAACAAAGTTATACACATATGCTAATGTAACAATTTCTTGTTCAAAAAATTATTTTCCTTTGATTGCTGTCTAGCATCTAAATTCTCAACTTTGGCAAAAGACTAGCAAAATATTTCTTCGGTGCGATCACTTTGAAAGTGAGATGGTGAGAAAGGGAACGCGTAAATATTTTACTCTCTCAATCTCTCATTTCTCTCAACCTCTCAACCTCTCAATCTCTCAATCTCTCAATCTCTCATTTCTCTCAATCTCTCATTTCTCTCAACCTCTCATTTCTCTCAACCTCTCATTTCTCTCACCCCCTATGCTATACAGCGACTTTACCTCATGGAGCGTGATGCTTTTATTTAAAGATGCACCACTAAGGGATTTAGTTGAGACAAGCACCTATATTCGCTTTCCTTCTTTTGCCAGTTCTCTAGCAATGCCTTGCTGGATGGCTGGAAAGTTTAAGGTAGTGCTGGCTTTCGCGAGCGACTCAATACAGCAATACTGCACAACATTCATAATGTTTGAGCCTGTCAATTCGTAGCGCTGTGCGAGTTGCTGAAAATCTACATTGTGTTCCAACTGAATGTGTTCGGGGAAAGCTTTCTCCCAAAGCCGTTGCCTTTCCTGTGGTTTGGGAAATGGAAAATAAATCATTGCTTGAAAACGGCGGACAAAGGCATCATCAATGTTATTTTTAAAATTGGAAGCAAGGATCGTAAGCCCAGAATAGTTTTCGATGCGTTGCAAAAGGTAAGATACTTCTTGATTGGCGTATTTGTCGTGCGCATCTCTAACATTGGTGCGTTTCCCAAAAATAGAATCGGCTTCATCAAAGAACAATATCCAATCTTTATTTTGTGCTTTATCAAACAAGTTGGACAGATTTTTCTCCGTTTCCCCAATGTATTTGGATACAATCATGGATAAATCAATCCTAAAAACGGGTTTTTGCGTATATTTTCCCAAGAGCGTCGCCGTGAGGGTCTTTCCCGTGCCTGGCGGTCCATAAAACAATGCGCGATAACCTGCTTTCAGTTTTTTGTGCATCTGCCAATCGTTCATCAAGGTATGGTGGTGATTGACCCAATTTTCGATTTCTTTGATTTGTGTCAAGGTCTGTTCGTGCAGTACCAAATCTTGCCATTCTAGTTCCGTAGAGATATATTGAGCAGGAAAATTGGTGCTTAACTTTGGGATAGAAATTTGCCCTAAGGTGAACATCTCCACATACTCTTGGTCGAGTATCAATTTACCGCTCATCAAAGGCTCTCCCGATTTTACTTGGTCGAGATAGAGTATTTTTTGTTTAACAAAAAAATGCTCATTGCTCAACAGCATTTGCAATTGTAAGCGTCGCTGCACATCGTTTCCAGCTAAAATAAATAGTGCCGTCTCTCCCGTCGGCAGCATCGTTCTGCGGTGCTCGCCCTTTACACCACCAAAAGCTGGAAAGTTGCCGCCCTCTGGCAGGTATTGCGCAATTAGCGTATCGTAGAAGTCAGGTAGTACATGCGGTGCAAGCACAATCAATACTAGCAGACTTTCCTCTGTGCTGAGTTGATAATACTGGATAAAACGTGCCAAAGGGTCTTCTG
>JBCCRX010000446.1:0-5189 GCA_039201015.1 Bacteroidota bacterium
AAAGGTAGAAGCGGCGAAATTCGCCGCTTCTACCTTTAAAAAACCTTGATCAAATCATATGGGCTCGACGCCCATATGATTTGAAGATAAACGTGAGCTTCCATAAATAATGCTGACCAAATGAAATCATTCAGAACCAAATTGATTTAAAATATTTCAATAACACCAGAAACAAGCCTGAATAAAGCTCCTGAGATTAATAAGTAGGTGTGCTCTTGAGGCGCACAAGTTGCTTAATAAGTCTCTACGGAGGGAACTCTTACTATTGCTGCTTACTCAATAGATCACGAATTTGAGCCAACAACACTTCTTCATTGCTCGGTGCAGGTGGTGCAGCATCAGCTTCCTTCTTCTTCATATTATTAATGCCTTTCACGATCAGAAACATCACAAATGCGACAATGATAAAGTCCAATACAGCAGTAATAAATTCACCATAGAGCAATGCTATTTCTCCTATGACTTCTCCCGCATCGTTCACTTCCCCTTCTTTCATCACATACTTCAGTTCATTGAAATCGGTATCGAATAGCAAACCAATAATTGGCGAAACAATGCCACCCGTAAATTTTGTGACTACATTGTTGAATGCAGCTCCCATGACGAAGGCAACGGCAATATCTACTAGATTGCCTTTCATAGCAAAAGCCTTAAATTCTTTTAGCATGCTGTATTTGTTTAGTTAATAGAACTTCGTAAAGGTACAAAATATGGGTGTTTCTGCAAGTTTTCTATGGACGCGATTCTATTTTGAAGTCAATCACATCGACTAAAGATCAGGGGATAGAAGATCGCAAAACTATACCAACTCGCCCATTTGTACTTGCCACAAATCTGCATACACCCCCGCTTGAGCTACTAGGCTTTCGTGCGATCCTACTTCCACAATTCTTCCTCCTTTTAAGACAATAATTTTATCCGCCCGACGAATGGTGGAAAGCCGATGCGCGATGATGATGGCAGTACGGTTTTGGGTCAATTGGTTGAGGCTTTTTTGTATAGCGCGTTCCGTTTCAGTATCTACGGCACTGGTCGCTTCATCCAAAATAAGAATAGGCGCGTTTTTTAATACTGCTCTAGCAATGCTCAAGCGCTGCCGTTGACCGCCCGAAAGTTTGATACCTCGCTCACCAACAATCGTATCGTAGCCATCGGGTAAGCTAGAGATAAAATCATGCAGTTGTGCTTGCCGAGCGGCTCGAACGATCTCTTTTTGTGTAGCATTGGGTTTACCATAAGCAATATTTTCTCGAATTGAACCATGAAATAGATAAACTTCTTGGCTCACTAGCGCAATATTTTTGCGAATTTGTTGGAGTGCTAGATTCTTTATGGGAATCCCATCCAACAAGATTTCGCCTTCATTAACATCATAAAATCGCAGCAACAATTTCACCAGTGTAGATTTTCCACCACCTGTTGGTCCAGCTACACCAATAATTTCGCCCGCTTTGATGTCAAGATCAATATTTTGCAGAATGGGTAGATTAGTCTTGTATTCAAAATGAACGCAATTAAATTGAATATCGCCAGATAGTTTATTCAAGCGAGTGGGCTGCTTGGAAATAGCAATGGCATTTTTGGAATCCAGTAAACTGAATATTCTACGAGCAGAAGCCCTTGCCCGTTCGTATTCATCCGAGATTGTTCCCAAGCGCGTCACGGGCCACAACAATCGTTGAATCATCATAGCAAAAAAAGCCAATCCACCCAAAGTAAAATCGTTTCTTCCTTCTATCACCCAATAAGCTCCCAGCACTAAAGTTCCTGCAAAACCGAGCGCGATAAACATCCGAATAATCGGTACGTAAAGCGAACTCCAACGAATTGCCCTGAAATTCGCATCTCGATAATTTTGAGAAGCCGCTCCTACCCTATCTATTTCGTATTGTTCAGCCGTAAAACTTTTGATAACACTGATGCCAGAAATATTATTTTCCAAACGATTGCCCAAAGTTCCTACGCCTTCCCGCACCTGCTTGTAATAAGGAGCCACTTTTTTCTGATAGTAAATACTGCCTAAAACGATAAAAGGAATGGGCAGTAAACCCAATAAACCCAAGCTCAAATTAGTGGCACAAAGCGACCAGCCCGCAAAAAGAATCAATACAAAAAGCTGTAGAATATCATTGAGGTTGGTGTTGAGAAAGCGTTCCAATTGGTTGATATCGTCATTGAGCATGGACATCAAATTGCCTGTACGTTGGTTTTCGAAGTACGCCAATTCTCGCTCTTGCATACGACTGTAAGCATCCAAGCGCAGATCGTGTTGCACGCGCTGTGCCAAGCGTAAAAATTCACGTTTGAAGAACCACTCAAATAGACTTTCTCCTGTAAAGATGACAATGATTAAAACACCTATAAATAGAACAATTTGCCAAACATCACTCATCCCCAATCCTCCTTCAATCCAGCTTGGTATTTGACCACTTACGCTGTCGATCAGCCAAGCTGTGAGGAAAGGCGGCATCAAATCAAACACTTTATTGATGACACTGGAGTAAATAGCAAAACTTAAACTAGAACGATAACGCCCAAGGTATTGAAAGAGGCGTTTCATTGGGCGATCTTGCATATTAGATGCGGGTTTTAGTCGATGAATATTTTGTGAGATAGAATAGGATTGGGTCTCATCTTAGAAAGTTCAGAAAACACCTTTTACGCTTCAAAAGTTCCCTTAATAATAAAAAGAACGATCTAAAAGCAAAGTACATTCTTCAAGTCAAGTACCATTTACAGACTACTGAAATAAAGAAAGTTTGAACAGAAAAAATCAGCTATTTTATAGCTTCTATTGCTAATCCATTTATCCTGTCCACAGCACACTTATCACCTTAACAAATTTTAAACGACTGCTTTAAGTGGAAAAACCTAACTTGCCGCTCTATACAATGACAAATATGACAGATCAACTAGAAACTACAGCACAAGAGGATCGACCACCTATTTTAAAAACCTGGAATCAATTATATTGGATTGTCCTTATCCTTCACGCACTCGTCATTGCTGCTTTCTATCTATTCACTGAATTCTACAAATAAACCTATGCACACGATTGATTGGTTGGTGATGATTGGTGTACTCGGAACCATCGTCATTTATGGCATTCTGAAAACGCGAAAGGTCGATAATACTAGAAGCTATTTACAAGGTGACAAAGATTTGCCGTGGTGGACCATCGGACTTTCGATTATGGCCACTCAAGCAAGTGCCATTACCTTTCTTTCTACACCAGGAAAAGCCTACGAAAGTGGCATGGATTTCGTACAATTCTATTTTGGCATGCCCATTGCTATTGTATTGCTCTGTATTTTTGTACTTCCGATCTATTACAAACTCAACGTCTATACCGCTTACGAATACCTTGAAGGACGATTCGACCTAAAAACTCGAACCCTTACTGCCATTTTATTTCTCATCCAAAGAGGCATGGCGGCGGGCATCACGATCTACGCACCTTCCATCATTCTTTCCAATATTTTGAATTGGGACTTGAACACGACAATTATAATTATCGGAGCGGTGGTGATTGCTTATACGGTGCTAGGAGGAACAAAAGCAGTGAGTGTGACGCAAAAGCAGCAAATGATCGTCATTCTGCTCGGCATGTTAGTTGCGGCGGTGATATTGGTGCTACAACTACCGAAGGATATTTCTTTTGGGAATGCGGTGAGTGTAGCAGGAAAAATGGGAAAATTAGAAGTCATTGATTTTAGTTTTGATCCTTCCAATGAATATACCGTCTGGACGGGGCTAGTGGGTGGTGTTTTCCTTTTTCTCTCCTACTTCGGAACGGATCAGTCGCAAGTACAACGCTACCTTTCAGGAAAATCATTGAGCGAAAGTCGTCTTGGTCTTTTGTTCAATGGAATTGTAAAAGTGCCCATGCAATTTTCGATTCTTTTTATCGGAATATTGGTGTTCATGTTTTTCCAATTTACGCAATCGCCCGTTCATTTCAATCAAGCCAACCTTGCCAAATTAGAAAATACGGAATACAAAAATCAATTGGAGTCTTTGAAGACAGAACACGCCAATGTCTTCAATGAAAAACAAAATGCGATTCGGACTTTAATCAGCGCAATGGAAAGCGAGAGTAGCGCGCAAATCAATACAGAACAGACTAGAGTGAAGTCCTTGCTATTGGAAGAAAATGCCATTCGAGCGCAAGTAGATACCCTTATTTTACAACACGACCCCAATGCAAAAATTAAGGATGATGACTATGTTTTTATCACTTTTGTTACCCAATATTTGCCCCTTGGTTTGATCGGTTTGCTGCTTGCCGTCATTTTTTCAGCGGCTATGTCCTCCACTTCTTCCGAACTAAGTGCCGTTGCGACCACTACCGTCGTAGATTTATATCGTCGTTCGATTAGAAAAAAAGAAAGTGACCGCCATTACCTCAATGCCTCCAAATTATTTACCATAGCTTGGGGTATTTTGGCTTTGGGTTTTGCACTCGTTGCCCCCTATTTCGATAACCTTATCGTATTGGTCAACATCATTGGTTCCCTTTTCTACGGAACGATTTTGGGCGTTTTTATCATTGCGTTTTTCTTCAAGCAAAGAGAAAATAAGTCTTTGATATTGGGAAGTATTGTCGGTGCTTTGTTGGGTATCATGTTAGTGGCATTGATACAAAGTAATTTGAATCCCACCAATACTTTAATTGGTAGCATTTTGGGTGGCCTCTTTGGCTATCTTTATATCCGCTATTTTTTTGAAGGTATTCGACCGACTGCCGTTTTCATCGGTGCTATTCTAGCAGAAATTAGCGTTCTGGTCATTTATGCCTTGACTTACTTTGAAGTTTTTGAAATTTCTTATTTGTGGCTGAATCTAATCGGATGTGTTTTCGTGGTATTCTTTGCTTTGATTGTAGAAAAATTAATGCCTACTACAAATGTAAGGAACGAGGGATGAATAAACTGAGGTTCTTGACAAGATATTTTTGTGCTAATGGATGCAGAAAAATCGCAATCCGCCTTAGGCGGACATAAGACTTTTTCTAACGAAAAGTAGCGCAAAACCTGTTCGCCTAAGGCGTAAAGATGAAGTCAAGAATCTCAGGTTATTTGTGCGTCGTTCCTAAAGGTCAAGATATAATTATTCTACTGAGCAATAATTTTCTTTAATGTGTAAGTCGCTGACTACACGTGTGTTCAATTTGAATCGGCATCGAACCG
>JBCCRX010000447.1:0-5180 GCA_039201015.1 Bacteroidota bacterium
AGGAGCGAGCCATATTTGAGCTTTTAGCTCAAATGTGGCTCGCTCCGAAAGAATTTTTATGAATTAGAGTGGCTTCGACAGCCACCCTAATTCAAAACACGCCAATCTCAGAGATCAGCGAATAACATAGACTAAGGTATTACTTGCGTAACATAAGTTATTGGTTTAAAAATTTTATTTCTGTCCGAAAGACCCTTTTTGGGAATTTTTATGCTATAGAAATTCCCCAAAAAAGTGTGTTGGAGTGAGAAATAAAATGGCTCTTCGGTTATTTTTGTGGAAGATGAAAAAAGTACTTTTTTTATCTTCCATAATAAGGGAATTTTGTGGAGAGAAGGAACTATATAATTCCTTCTCTCCACAAAATTCCCCGATGAGCCAATAAAATAAAGTAAAAAGCATGAAAAAATACAGTTTAATCTTTCTACTCTTGGCAATTGGTGTTCAACTGCAAGCACAAGGCGAATTTAGCTTTGGATTCAAAGCAGGCTTGAATTTTTCTACTATGGATGGCGAGCTAGAACAAAGTGCTCAAGGAAATGCGCTGGAATCCACAGAATACACCACAGGCTTTAGCGTAGGTGCATTATTGAATTATAGCTTTACGGATATTTTTGGCTTGCGTGGCGAATTTATCTATTCCCAAAAGGGACGAATCATCAGTTTTGAAGGACCTTCTTATTTCATTTTCAATGCAACCGAAGACCGGGTTGTCGCTTTGGGGGATCGTACTTTGGAAGCCGATGTACTCAATTCATATTTGGAAATTCCGCTTCTGGGCTACGCGAAATTTGGCAAAATAGAAGTTATGGGCGGTGCGTACGTTGCTGCTTTGGTTACTTCTGTGGCAGATGGTAGAATGAGCTTTCGGCCCAATAGTCGGCAAGGCACGAACTTCGATGAGCTGGAATTTACATTGGACTACCGCTATCGAAGCGACGAAGCTGGCGAAGGAAGTGGAGAAGTGACCGCTTATTCGATCAATGGCTTAGGAATTGACGCGCCCACTACGCTGGGTGCTTATTACGAATATACAGAAGTAGAACAGAATCTTTACAATCTTTTCGATTTTGGGCTGATTGGTGGTTTGTCTTTTTATCTCAATGAAGGCTTCTTCGTGAATGCGAGAGTAGAATATGGACTGCGCGACACAACGGACGATGAAAAAGATATTGCTTACGCCAACTTATCGAACAATCAATTTATTTTCCGAGAGGACATCAATCGCAATTTCACGATTCATACTTCGGTTGGTTTTAGATTTTGATTTTTCAATAGCTCGAAACAAGATGGTTTGTTCAGTACATTCATCGGGGTTTTCCACTGCTTGTTGATAAATGCTTTTTCCTAAATGGCTGTTATTCAAGTGGAAAAGCTGTGGAAATCGTCGTTTTCAACAAGTTTATCAACATTTGAATACATGTAGATTTCACTTCCGAGATTTTTATTTTGTTTGTAACTAATTGAAAATCAATAGATTAATTATTTTGATGATATAAAATAAACATACCAAAAAAATATTAGTGGTTTTCCACATACTTACTCACACTCTTCGATTTTAGTTGATAAATGATGTAGAGCATACTAATCAGCAAAAGCAATGCAACTCCTTGATGCAGAACACCATAGCCAATCGGAATCCTTCCAATACTATTGATTACGGTCAATACACCAAGCAAAAATTGTACACCAATCAGTGTAATCATCGTATAGCCACCTCTCCTCAGTCGAGCAGAAATGGGCGCTTTAATCAATTTAATGAAAAAAGCAATCATCGCCGCCACTAGCAAATAAGCAGTTGCTCTATGGATAATTTGGACGCTAGCTTTTATGGAAGCAGAAGATTCGTAATTCACCAAATCTGCATTCCCAGATTGTAGTGCAGATAGCAGACGATCGCCCTCTACAAACCACGGAAAAGAAGGATGTACCAAGCCCGCTTTCATACCTGCCATTAGTCCACCAAAAATGATCTGTACAATCAAAAGCGCCGTTACGCTCCATGCCATGCGCTTGAGTCGAGGAAAATGACCGTCGTAAGTCTTGGGTTGAAGACTTCTGAGGTAAGCCCAAAAGAGACTTGCAAAAACTGCCGTCGCAATAGAAAGATGCGCCACCAATTTGTAGGCACTTACCCAAGTTCGATTGTCTTCGTTGAGTCCACTAGCCACCATAATCCAGCCAAAAGTAGCCGCCGCTGCTGCCAGCAAAACCACCAAACCTAGATTCTTCATTAACCACTTTGGTATCCAGCCTTTAATGACGAAAAAGACGAAGGGTAATAGAAAAACAAAACCCATCGCTCTTGCCCAAAGCCGATGAATATATTCCCAGAAAAAAATGACCTTGAACTCTGATAGTGTCATATCGGCGTGTAAGGATTCGTATTGCTTTTTTGCCGCCACCTTATACAGCTCGAAAGCTTCTTCCCATTCTGCTTGATTCAGAGGTGGAAGCGTCCCTTGTATCACTGCCCATTCTGTGATGGATAAGCCCGAATCCGTCAAGCGCGTGACACCGCCGACCACGACTTGAATAAACACCATCACCAAACCAATCAGCAGCCATATTTTGACTACGCGATGAATTGGCGGCTTGTTATCTGTCTGCTCTAGTTTGGGTCTTTCTATTTCTTTAATATACATATTCATATTCAGCGCTTTTGAGCTAAAAATGATCCTTTTTTTGACAATAAACTTCAAAAGCCTCTTCGCGTGTACCTTACATCGGGAATTGCTTTAAATTCACTGCCAAAAGTTTGCGAGATTTTTTCCCCGCTTCTAAGGTATTTCCTGCAATTTCTAACATTAACTTCTCAAGAATAGTTAGCAAATACAGCGCAGTCTAAGTAAAAAAAATGTTATAAAAAAAGCGGAAGCCACCTAGTGCGACTTCCGCTTTTTTTAAAATGCGCTTTGCTCTTGTTCATCAATAAAATTTAGAGCGATTGTCTTCAATATCTGCATTTTTCCGCAGTTCTTGTGCAATGCCAGACACAGCTTGATTCCGCACACCACCCGCAATTGTCCTACGCAATTGTGGAATATTGGGAGGTGTGGTGTTTTGTGGCTTGCTGATTATCTTTAAGACATAGACGCCATTGTTGCCAGCTACAGGTTCGGTCACGCTGCCTACTTCTGAACCGAAAGCTTTAGAGATCACTTTGGGTTCACTGCCCAAACCAGGCAAGAAGCCAGAATTGAAGCTGATTTCTCCCGTCGTATCCACGCTCGTACTGTATTGTGTAGCAATAGCTGCCAAATCTTTGCCAGACACTTGCTCTTTAATAACAGTTGCTTTTTTCTCATTTCTCACTTGGGCTTCTATTTCGTCCTTGATATTGGCGAGACTAGGCATACCTGCTTTCTGTACGCTTCTAAGTGCGGTGACTACGAATTTATTGGTATAAAACTCTACAGGGTCTTGAAAACCAAAGACTTGTGCCGAAACATCATTGACATCCGTGCTGGAAGCAAATGCCCATTTCACCATATCTCTCGCGCCTTGGTTGCTGCCCAAATCACCGATCGTATGATCGTTCAATTTTAAGCTTGTCGAAGTTTCTACATCCAAATCATCGCGTTCGGCTACCGCCGCCAGCATTTCTTCCCTCGTTTTGTACTGAGAGGCGAACTTCAAGGCTTCTTGATTGATTTTGTTTTCTGTACTAGAACTCGGAACAATCGGCTCGCTGATGAAACCGACCTGTACACCTTCTTCGTTGGTTTCGTATTTTCTGTCCGTCACTTCCACTAAGTGTAGCCCGAATTGAGTTTGAATGATGTTCAATTCAGTGGGTTCTGCGTCGTAAAAGATAAGGTTATTAAATTGAGGCACCATTTGTCCAGGGGAAGCATATCCCAAATCTCCTCCTTTTTCTCTCGTTCCATCTGTTCCAAATCGCTGCGCCAATTCCGCAAAATTTGCCGCTCCGTCTTCTATCAAATTTTTCAAACTATCCAATGTTTGAAAGGCCTGTACGAATTCAGGCTGCGTTTTGGCAGGCAATAAAATATGTCTGGACTCTACGGAATCTGGAATGATTTTACGATTCAGAATTTTCGCTACTTTGAAGCTGTTTTCTTCTTCGTAAGGGCCGTAAACACTACCAACGGATAGATTCCAGAGTGTATCTGCTATCGTTTCTGGCAATTCTGATTTCTTTTTGTAGGCAGCATCAAAAGTGCTATAGTTGCTGGTTAAGAAAGTAGTATCATTAATGGCATCCTTAAAATCAATCGCCAAACTATCCATCTCTACTCTGATTTCTGCAATATCTTCTTCGGTTGCTTCTACATTGAAGACCACATAATCTACTCTTCGAGTTTCTTCCTTGGTCTCGTAGCGCGCTACGTTGTTTTGTAAATAGCTTTCGTAGTCGCTATCCGTCAACTGTACATCGGCATTATCCACTTCATCAAAAGGAATTTGTACGTAAGCGAAACTGACTTTATTGTTTTGCTCTTCGCCTACCATTTCGACTTGCCAGGTGGGTGCGTAAATAGCTTTGGACACCAAATTTCCCATCTTTTTCTTTAAGCGATCTACTCGAATTTCTTTTTGCTGATGTGCCCAAAATTGGCGTTGTTGCGGATCCGTAAAAGTGCCATTATCAATAGCATCTCGATAGGAGTTCAAGCGAGTACGATCAACTTGAAAAGTGCTAGGATCACGGAAGCGAGATTCGACAATAGGACTCAGCTTCGTTCCAAATTGTAGTTCTCTCAATTCATCCGAACCTACGCCCAAGCCCAAAGCCTCCGCTTCTTGTCCTACGAGTGCTTTGTCCACAAAATAATTCCAGACAAAGTCTCTTTGCGAAAAGGCGTTTTGTCCATTGAACAATCGCTCAACGTTGTTGAAATCTTGATAACTAACTTTTTCGCCTTCTATTTCTGCGAGGGTATTGGAGTTGCCACCAAACGCACTTTGCTGTCCGGAAGTCATATCCATTACGATGAAACCACCGAGACCCAATGCAAGCAATACGATCAGCAGCCAGCTATTTTCTCTAATTTTTCCAATTAATGCCATTCTTCCACTTAATTTTATTTGACTAAGATTGAGATAAGACGCTGTTTATTAGGTGTAAATTACTCGGAAACCTAGTTTTTTATTTGTTCTTATCTGAGCGAGCAGAAATATTTTAGATACCAGATGCAAAACATTCGTTATCAATG
>JBCCRX010000448.1:0-5177 GCA_039201015.1 Bacteroidota bacterium
GATCCGCAAGCAGTGGCAGCGGCTTGGGATTGTGGGATTGGGAATAGTACGGGGATTGGGTTTGGGGCTTTGGTGTGAAAAAAGCGCATAAATTCCCGCAGCACCGTGCCGATACTCGCAACCCCCGCAGGAGGCGAGTTTGAGAGACTGTGACAACTTATGGGCTTTAATACAAAAGTAAATTAAAAAGGATTATGATACAAGAGATAATCAATTTTGTAGAAACACTTCCTGATGATGTGTTTCCTGAAAAACCGCCTAAAGAAGGACTTTACATTCTTTTGGATATTGATGAAAATGGAAATTTGATGAATGTTGATGAAAATGGGTATATCAACAAATTAGATATTGAAAAATATCTTGAAAAAGATGAAGCCGAGAATGGACTTTCTGAACATTTGACGCTATGTAAAAAGATTTATCTGAACTCACAAGTCATGGGAAAAGGAGTTGTAGCAAAAAATAAAAGTTTCAACTCGTCCGCAGGAATGTTTATTACAGTAGCAACACCATTTGGAATTGGATTTAGAAAAGGAATATTCAATGATGATAAAAAAACTATTGAGATTAAAATCAAAGCTATAAAAGAGTATTTCAACTCTGCAAAGGCTTATTTGGGTGAAGATGCGACTTTTCAAGAATGGTTTAGGCGATTTGAATTATTCTGTAAAAAACACTTATTGAAAGTCATTGAACAGCACGGATTTATGCGTAATGACACAAAGGACAATCCTAATGAATATGGAATAAAAGATAAAGAGTTTATTCATTTCTTTTTGAGATTACCAAGTGTTGCTGATTATAAAAAAGTTAATCAAGCCTATCTTGCTGAGAGGATTTTTAATGATGCCGAAGAAACATCAAAAGGGAAGTTTGGTGTCTATTCGACAACACACGTATTAAATGAAAGTAAAGTCTTTTTAAGGCATCAAACAGGATTAACGGAAAAAATTAGGTGGTTAAGTGGTGAAGAAGCCGCTAAAGTTGAACAGTTTTATACTATCCAAAAATTCTTACCGAAACCTTTTCCGCTGTTTATTTATGAAAATGAACGAGAGGAATTAATCAAAGTTTTTAGAAAAAATAGTAAAATCAAATATTCCGAAATATTCCGAAAACTAACTGAAGACGGAAAAGATGAATTACACAATTACTATTTGATATTTTTTAGTGGTGCTGATTATAGTCGAGTGATTGATATTGACTTTGTTTCTACGTTTCAATTTTCGACAAATATTGTTATCAAAAAGATTTTTCCACTCAATAAAGATGATATTAATAGCAAACGGATTAATGATGTTTTTGAGTTCGAGCAAGAAGTTGTTAAGCCTATTTTGAATATTCATCCTGATAATTTTATTAATTATTTTGGTGAGGAGAAATTTGATACAAAATACACGACGCATAATTATTTTAATCAATTCTTAAAATACAGAAAAGCCTTTTTTGACTACATCTATAAGTCGAAACGAGAAGCAATTAGTCAAAAAATGTTTGATGACATTCTTCTGAAAGGCATTTTAGATGATATACGAACTGATGAATATACAGTTGAAAAAAATCGAAATGAAAACCGATTAAAAATATTTACTAAGTTGAATATATGGTTCAGTTTATATCATTATTTCCATTCTTCAAATTATAAATATAATACAGATATGAATACAAAAATCGAGAGGCATCGCAAAAAGATTGATGCAATTATTATGAAAGATAGCGAAGAGGTTTTAAAAGCTATTGATGAATTTGCTTACGCAGCAGGTCATTGTGTTCGCTACCTTTTTGAAAAATCTGAAACGAAATATAAAAGCTATCGAAGGTTAGAAAACTTCATTCAAAAAACAGATTGTCGCCAACTTCTTTCGGCTATTGCCAACTTCTTTGCAATGTATAAACACAAAAACATGACTAATGCTTTTGGTCGATTATTTACGCAAGTTATGGAGTTTGAAACTGATGAAAACATGAAACAGTATTTGCCTGAGTTTTTAGCAGGTTTCTTTGATAACAATAAACTCTTTTCAGAGCAAAGTTCTGATGAAAATTCTAACCCAAATTTCAAAGGTCGAGTAACATTTGATTTTTCACTACTTGGAAAAAGTGGACGAGAGAGGATTGAATCGAAAGAATTATTAAATGTTGTTTATCGTGAGTTAGAGCGTTATGCTACGAAAAATGATAATTTTGCTAATGGCTTGATTGAATTTATTACTAAAAAGTCTGCATCTGAATTTTATCAAATGCTAAGCCAAGATAAAAGATTTAAGGATTATCAAAAATTCTTGATTTCAGGAACAATCTTAGAAGCTCGTAGACAGGAGGTTATCAGAGCGATTGAAACAAAGACTTATAAAGGAAAAACATTTAAAAAGTCAATTATAGTTACTACTCAAGTAGTTGAAGCTGGAGTTGATATCGATATGGATATTGGCTTCAAAGACCGTTCCTTAGTGGATAGTGATGAACAATTGGCAGGACGTATCAATCGAAATGCGAGTAAAAATGATTGTAAAGTTTTCATTTTTAATTATGACCGAACTGTAAAAGTTTATGGTAAAGATAGACGGCACAAGCAACCATTATCTTTTGCGACTTATCAAAAAATTCTAAAAAGTAAGAACTTTGACTTACATTACAATGCTGTAAATGAGGAGATTAATAGACTAAATGAAAGTGAGATATACGAAAACTTTCAAGAGTATTTAAAAAACTTCAAACGGTTCAATTTTAGAAAAGTACAGGAAGATTTCAAATTAATTGATACCAAAACTATTTCTGTATTTGTGCCTTTGGATATTGATAGAAGATGGTTTTCTGAAGCTGAAAAGCAATTTTTGGATGCCTTTAATTATGATTTTTCTGAAGGCATATCAGGGGATTATGTATTTAAGATTTACCGAAGAATAATTGCAGTAGAGCAAGGTTTCGTTGAAAAAATAATTGATAAAAAACAAATTGGAGGAATCATGTCAAAATTCATGTTCTCTATTTTTACCAACTCCAAATTAGAGCAAACATTAAGATGTTATTATGACCATGAAATTTTTGAACAGTTTGGATTAATATATTTATCCCAATGGAAAGACATTTACACTTTGGAAGGAGGACTTGATAATACTAAGCTTGGGGACGCAAGCAACCAAATTGTATAACTACCAGAAGTCATTATTCAATCTTTACTTTTCATCACATCATTCCCAGCATTACCCTTATGGAGTAATATAACAATAGGGTGTAGCTGCGATATGATGTACTTTTAACGAAATAATCCAATTTTTATGCCCAAAAATCCCGTAGGGATAAACTATGGGTAGTAAAAATGCTAAAAATGCCTTTAAGTCCTGTAGGGACGTACTATGAGGAGTACATATTTCGCACCTACGGTGCTTAGATTTAGGTTTTTATGGCGTTCTACCGATAGTTCGTCCCTACGGGACTTAAATTATGCTTACATTATATCGCAGGTACACCCTAACAATAAATAAACGAAAGATAGCTAGCAAAAACAGAAAACGATAGCAGATCATTTTTAAATCACAAACCCGTCCAACACAAATGCAAAAATACGTCCACTACCTCCTCACCGATATCCGAGCTGCGACCGACGACCTGCCAGTGCCGTGGATCGAAAAAGAGACCTATGAAATAGCAGATTGGTTGCCGCGCGAGGAGGACGAAAAGCAAGCACCCAAGCGAACAATAGAAGAATGGACGGGTATTCGACAGGAAGCCTTACCGCCCGATGATCGGCTGACGGAGGAGCAGATTGCCGTTTTGATGGAAGCGCTAAAAGCCCTATTGAATGAATTGAACGCTTATTTCTGTATGACTTTCATCAATGTACCACTGCGCCTACAATACCGAGCGATGCGGATGCAATGGCAACAGGAGCATGTTTGGTTGCAATGGCATGATGGATTTTTTAAGTTGTGTGAAGAAGATCAAGCACACGGTACTTGCGGATTGGGTTGGGATCATTGCCAATGCCGACACTTTGCGGAATTGTCGAAGGACTGGGATGATTCGCCTTGGACCGAAGCAGACGAAGAACGCTGGCAGCGGGAAATGGAAGAACGCGAGCGAAGACGCCGAAGAGATGACTGGTAGTGAGAGCTGATTTGCTAAGCTGCTTTGCTAAATCTCCAAAGATTTAGTAAATCTACGCCAACCCCAAAAAACAAGGTAAGATTTACAAAATTCTGGAAATTTTGAAAATCTGTAATTTTGCAAATACACCAACTAAAACAACAGCTATGAGTAGTCTCCAAGAGATCACCCAACCGCTAGTAGCCAATCAGTTTTACCACATTTTCAATCGTGGCAATGGAGGGCAACGCATCTTTTTACAGGAACGAAATTACGAGCATTTCCTATCCAAATACAAAAACTATATGCTCGATTATTGGGACACTTATGCCTATGCACTATTGCCCAACCACTTTCATTTGATGATAAAGGTAAAGTCGGAAAAGGTACTACTAGAAGTAGCTACAGAAGACTTTACAAAAGTAAGCAAAAGCTTTGTGAATAAGTGGACGCCAAATCCCGATATACCACCAACTGATTTGCTAAATTTCAAAAATTTAGTAAATCTCACACGAGCTACCCCAAAAGCGTACGCCAACTACTTCCTTACTGGAGACCCCAATTTGCTCCGCGAAAGCCTCTTGCAATGGGTGGTCAGCGAACGATTCAGAAGATTTCTCTTGTCCTACGCAAAAGCCATTCGATCACAGGAAGGCGACAAGGGTAGTTTGTTTCAAAAGCTGTTTCGGCGAAAACGAGTAGACGATTTAAACTATCAAAAACAATTAGTTCTCTACCTACATCGAAACTACATCCACCACGGCTATGCCGTAGATCTTTCGGATGATAATTGGACATCGTATAACAGTATGCGATCCGATCGTCCAACGAGTCTAGCCCGGCAGGAGGTGCTACACTGGTTCGGTGGCAGTGCCAATTTTCAGCAAGTTCATGAGCGATATGCCGATGAATGGAGCGGTACTCAAAAGTGGAAAATTGAAGAAGACTAGAGTGAACGATCTGCCAGATTTGCTATGCCAGATTTGCTATGCCAGATTTGCTATGCCAGATTTGCTATGCCAGATTTGCTATGCCAGATTTGCTATGCCAGATTTGCTATGCCAGATTTGCTATGCCAGATTTGCTATGCC
>JBCCRX010000449.1:0-5159 GCA_039201015.1 Bacteroidota bacterium
GACAAACCACTTGCAAGTGGATTTGCGTTTAACTTAATACAGAAATGCTTTGTAAAGTTCTTAAACTCTGATTCTTTTAGCAAGGTGAAAGGAACAGAAATAACTTTTTTGCAGCCTACCTTTTTTATGAGTTCTATATCGTCTATAAAAATTCCTTCTATTAATTTTGGACTCCGAATGTGATCTAATTCATTGATAATAACCAGTAATTTCTTCTCTTCAGCAACTATTTGAATAAAGCGGTCAACGATTCTATTTGTAATTTTCACCAGTTCTTGTGGATTGATGCGGAAGGCTTCTCTAGTAACTGCTCTATAGTCTGCACTCAGAATGAGACTGGCAAAGAAATCTGTTGAAAGCTTAAAAAGTTTTAGAAAATTTCCAATTGGACTCCCGCTTAGTCCTAGGGTGTTCATTCTAATTGCACTAGGTCGTACGTAGCTTTCTGCTCTTTTTTGATCTGTTTCAAGATGCCGTAACGATTCATACAGACATGGTTCATTCGCCACTCATCGACCCTATTAATAGAAGTTTCTTGCATTGCCTTTTTGACCCATTGCACACTAATAAATTGACCATAGAGTGGTATGGCAAGAATGTCAGCACTAATGACTTGCATACCTCCTTTGTTTTTGTAGCGTCCAAAAATACTTTCAATGACTTCTGAGCAACACAGCCAACGCTGTCCATTTTGCCACAGTGCCTTATGCTGCTCAAAATAAGTATTCATATGTTCGACAAAACTTAAAGCAGCTTGACTAAGCTGAGATTGTTCCTTCAAATAGATAGTTGCGCGCTGCTTCCATATTTGATACGCCACTTCACTCAACCCACATCGCCTCAATATTTGTCCACCGATTTGTACTAAATCTCTGACCTGCTTTAAGCGATTTTGAAGGGCTTCGGTACCTGATAAAAAGGCTAGATACTGCTGTGCGCCCTGCTCATCCTGCACTAAGTAGGTTTTGACTCGCTCCATCCAATCTACCAATTGGAACATTCGGCAAAAACGATCTTTATCCCGAAGCGTAGGCGGTAGTAAATATGCATAGTCTGTCATACACAATCGCTGACGCAACTTTCCCACCTGTGTGCATAATTGATTCAAAGCCTCATCTTGGTCAAATATGGACTTCACCGCATTCATCATATGATGTGAACAATCACTGATATGATCTATATTCAATACCTTACACGCTTTGAGTAGATTCGTCCCCCGATCAGATAGCACTTTAGTCACTTGTGCTGACCAAGTCTGCATACGCTCCTTTAAAAACCCTGCAATTGCATCACCTGTCCAACTTGTACGCACTGCCATACCCAATACCCGAACGTCTGAATGACACAACTCCCCACATTGGGTTTGGTGCATCGTATTAGGAAAACCAAGCAATAAGAGCAGTTTCTCCTTCCCAATCTGTATACTCTCATCCATTATCACAGTTAGCTGCTCCCCCATTTGATTACTCTGTTCCATCGCAAATAAACCACACTTCATCATCCAATTACGAATCGTCACTTGGCTGGGTAGCCCATAAGACCACCCCATCATCTGAGCATAGAACCAAACTACCTTGGCTGCTAAGCGATAGCTACCACCTGCCACTACTGTAAATACTGCCAAAGCCATCATCTGCGCAGGATAATGATGGGCATACACTTGTTCAGGAGTAATTATGCTTTCCAGCTCTGCTATTCTAGCTTCCAATTTAGCTATACGAGCATCCCTTCGCCGTAAGCGTAGCCGATATATTTCTGATAAGCCTCTTACCGCTTTAGTTTTGTCTTTCCAATATTTCAGCGTAATTTTGATCGGTGTTTGCATGTTCATCGTTTTTTCCTACCTAAATGTACGAACTGCAAACACACTTTTTTAATATCCTTGCTATTCTTTTTTGTAGAACGCTTCTTCTTTCTTGTGAACACCACAATACCCCAAGTTCAAGTACACAATATTGAACCTGTTATTTACAATTTTTCTGTACGCATGAGTGACAACAGAATGAACACCCTAGATTAGAAGCATGTATTAATGGTACCTTCGATTGGGTAGATGATAAAGGCGCAACTTACACAGGATCACAAATATCAGTTGCGCCAACGACCACGACTAACTACTTTTTGACAGTTACGTTAGAAAATGCTTCATTTAGTGATGAGGTTACTGTATATGTAATAGAGAGTGTGACATTTACAGAGCATTTCGATGATTCAGAAATAACAGGAGTAAAACCAATCTTTCCGAGTCCTAAACCTGAATACGGATTTGATAACTTTGGACTATCTAATTCTGTACATCCTTGGAAATCAGTAGAGGTAACTAGTTCTGACTTCTGTGGGGTACATATAACACCTTTCTCTTCTAAAAATGAAGTGAGTATAGAGAGCCAAGATAAATCGATAGCTGCTACTACTGCTTTAGATAATACTTCATATGCTACTGGATTGAAACTCTACATTAATGGAGTTAATAAGGGAGAAACAAAAGTAGATGTGAAACCGTCTATCAGTGAAAATACAGCTAATTGTAATTATATCAATATAGTGGTGTATCCGAAAAAAAGTAGAAAAGTCGGGATTGTACTAATAAATCTACCTGGTAGAACTAGTATGGATATCAATATCGCTGACCTAAGGAGTCACTTGAATGAAGATATATATAACCAAGCAGTTTTAGAATGGGAGGTAATAAGAATTCCCAACACAATAGTTAATTTCGACCTTGATGGAAATGGAGGTGTAAATATAATATATGATAATTCAACATCTCCTGCTAGCTATTCTCTTTCTCTAGAACATGCAGAAATAGTGAATGCAGTGAATTCTAATGGTTACGATAGTGTTATATATTTAGTTGAAGATGTTAGAATGGTAGATCCAAATGGCGCGGCAGTGTCTGTAAGCCGTCCAAACGGAATGGCTGATTTGGGGGGGAATAGAGCCTTTATTCATAATGCTTCCGTTTCTACTTCTGCTCATGAGTTAGGACATAATTTAGGTATGAGGCACTCTCCTAATGGGGATAAAGAAAATATAATGTATTTTCAAGGAATACAAGGAAGAGACAGATTGAGAAAGAACCAATGGGATTTTATTCAAAATTAAATTTTTACGAATCTAGCTATAAGATTAGCACACTTTGATTCTTGCTAAAATTATTCCGTTCCTTATGATTGATTGTTATTTCAAACGAAATCTCATTATTCCCATTCCGCTGTTGAATTGGTATGTCTTAAAATTCAATAAAAAATTCATAATCAATGACTTACGAAAAATAAAAGATGCCATTCTTATAGCGGATTGAGAATAATGTGCTGATCAGTTATGTTTAAATAACTAACTTTATAATTAGTGACGTAGAATTTATTTAATTATCATATTTTTTTGACTAATTTAAATTAACAAATAGAACTTAAGTGAATTCTTTTTTCCTTAAATTGATTTCAGCTATTATTCGATATTAAACAACTTTAATCACATGTAGCATTTGAAATCAATGAACTAATCGAATTAATTATGTGCATACCAAAAAATGGATTCAATTCACTATCAGTGTATTACTTACTTAAAAAGGTAAAACCCGATAATTACTCAATTGATTTCAATGAAATACTAACACATAGTGCATATAATAAAATATGTAAAATGTATCATTCACTTAAAAACATTCAAATGATAAAAAAGCTTTTGGCAATTACAAGATTATTATTATTATGCTTACTAATTACAATGAATTATTCCTATTGCCAAGGACAATCACTAGTCATAAAAATAGATTCTCTAATCAGTAGTATAAGGAATAACAATGTAATTCAATTTAACGAGTCGTACGTTAGTAACTACGATAATGATTTATTGCTTTCTATACTTGAACCTTATTCTGAAGATAAAAATATTTTAGTCCAATCTGCATGTCAAATTTTAAATTATCAAATATCTCAAAATAATTTAGAATCACTCAGTATCCAAAGGGAAGTAGTGAGAAGACTGATTAATGACTTTTATGAAGATGAAGCTCTACTATGGCAATCAGCATTACGTATGCTTTTATCTTTTGAAACTAAGCATTTTGATCCTTTGATCTCTGTTAAAATTAGACAAATGTTAGATATTACACATAAGTTAGAAAAAAATACTGTTTTAATTATTGGTCTTGCTAATATTAGTAGTGAAAAAGAAAATTTAAAGAAGATAATTAAGAACAGTCCGTTAGAAAAAGAAAATCAATACTGGTATAATAGCGTTACTTGGGGTGCATATTTAGCACTAGCAAGAATAGGGGATGAAAAATATATTAACTATTGTTTGAATAAAATTAAAACCAATTCTGATCCTTATATACTTGCTAATAAGCTATTTAATGATTTATCTTATATAAGAGACTATAGATCTGTCAACCTATTGAAAGAATATGTTTATTCTAATGAAGGGATAAAAAGTCATTATGATGCAGTTGGTGTTTCTTATGCAGCGAGTGCATTAATAAGTTTAGCGAGGTGTGTAGATAATTTACCTAGCACTATTAATACAAAATATCCAAGAAACAAGGACATAGAAAAAGCCAGAGCATGGCTAAAAACTCAAAAAACGTTGCAAATAAAAAGATAAGTAGGTCGGCTCTCAAAACAACCAAATGTATTAATCAATAGCATAATAAAAAATCAATTTTCAAAGCTAATTTACAGCAAAATGCACTGCTGTGGACTGAGTATTTATTGCATAAACTTAATTCCCATATAAGATGAAAGAAATAAATGGTTTTGCTACTTTTCAGCGTTTATTGGCTGCTACAGCTTCCATGATTTTATTGTTTGCTGGGTTTCAAATTGGTCTATCACAATGCGTGACGGTAGATTTTGACTATGAGATAGAACATTTCGGAAACGCTGTACAATTTGAAGATTTATCAGAGCCAAATAGGGACATCAAGAAATGGCGATGGGATTTTGGAGATGATAGTGGCATATTGGTGGATGAGCGTCCTAGAAGACCAGATGGTAGCTACAACTGGGGCATAGAAGTAGAGTCTAATCCACTGCATACCTATGAGTTTCCTGACGGCTACACGGATAGTAGAATTTGTTACGATGTTACACTAGAAATAGAATACGGTGCAGATCAGCGCACAGATATCACTAAGCAAGTTTGTTTTCCTATCA
>JBCCRX010000450.1:0-5157 GCA_039201015.1 Bacteroidota bacterium
ATCAAAAATTAGAGATTTTTGATGCTTTTCACCCTTAAAATCCCTTAAGCAGAAAGTTTTTCTCATCAGAAAAGAAACTTTCTGCGAATTTTGGAAACGGAATCCATACTTAAATGTCGATCTAATTTTTTGAACGTTACTTGGTTTTTATTGATTCATTTATTCGGCAGAATATCAATAAGTTAGAATTAAATAAGATTAGGAAGAACAACTCGTGAAAGTGATGCGTTCTTCCTAAAAATGATTTTATAAGTTCAATTAAAATTGTCCTAATTCTAACTCGTACATTCTTACGAGCTGTGCTTGTTGCTCAACAATTCTATTGAGCAATTTCAGTTCTGAACGTAAATTCTCTTGCAATTTCAAGTTGGCATCGGATGCAGCGTTCTTCAATTGTTTATTGATTTCTAGCATCCTTTTCAATCCCTGATCTAGAATAAGGCGAGCCTTACTCAGTTTTTGTCTAATACGACTCTTACCTGAACCAATTGTTCTCATACACGCTAAAGTATTTGTTTATAATAGTGTTTTGTAATGAAAATAGTTTTTATGTTTTAAAACAAAAAGAACGAAATTTGGATTTGTTAATGTACAACAAAATTTAGACTTGTCAAAGTATTTATTTGTTGTACTCTTCCATTTTTAATTTTCCTTCTTCCCAAAGCCTGATTATAGCTCCAACAACAAATATTACACGTTTTTTTAGATAAGTCCATTCAATTTGTTTGCATATAATTTAAAGGACAGAATGAATTTGTCTGAGACTGCTTATTTTTTTCTAAAGTGACGCTTTGAATAGAAATAAAGTTGTTTTTTAAACCATTTTTGGAAAAGATTATTGACTCATGTTACGCAAAACACCAAATTGCAAACGGCACAAAGTGCTACTTGTTTACAAATCGTCGGGTATCAGCCCCACGCATCACGCCTGAGGCGGACACGGTTTGATGATCTGGTGATAGGGTGAACGCTTGCTCACCAGATTACCAAATAAATAAATCACCAAAATTGCTGCTTATAAAAGTGTACTTCTTTATCCCGAATGAAGTATATCTTTCGTATTTGGATAATACTTGTCGTTTTTTCAAACCTTTTCTATTGCTGTCACCTTACTTATAAGACGAACAGGATAAATCTTTGGTTTGCCTGGATTGTTTGTAGATTTAGATATGAAATAATAATTTAAAGAACGTGAAATAGTTAAATCAACCTTACGCCTAAGTCGGACATACTTAGGTTGATTTATAATTAAACTCAGATTAAAACAGTATAAATGGGTTTTTTAGATAGGGTATTTTCTCTCCAAGCAGAAGATGTTTTTGAGGCTTGGAAGGTATTAGAAGAAGAACAACAACTGGAGCAACTTATTCAGAGTTCTTACCATAAAATAGTTGTAATATTTAAGCATAGCATTCGATGTGGCACAAGTGCAATGATTAAGCATCAGTTGGAGCAAAACTGGAATTTTGAGGCGAATGAATTAGATTTCTATTATTTAGATTTGATTAATTATCGCCCTATTTCTAATGCAATTGCAAGCCGCTTCGACGTGGTACACCAATCTCCACAAATTATCGTTCTAAGAAGTGGTAGAGCCATTTTTAGTACTTCTCATCATGCAATTAGTGTGGGGCGTATTCGTATGGCGATAAAGCAGTATCTGCCAACTAATGATTGACTTGTATTCGTGATCCTCACGCGTTCAGACTTCTTCTTTTTTGCTCACACAAAACACTTGAGATAATGAAAAAAATCGTTTTTCTTCTTTCGTTTTTACTGGCGGCCAGCACTTATTTATCCGCTTCTTACATGCTTATTCCAATGGATGAAGCGCAAAAAGATCATTTAAAGGCTTATGGTATCACTTATTGGGTACTCGAAAATAATGTGGAAGCCTTTTGGTTGCTCAACTATCGTGGTGGTAGCTTTGCTTTCCGCCATACACGCGTTTTTGAAAAAGAGTGCTTAACTAGAGACGTGAGCTACGAAATCATCGCGGATGCTCAATTTGCTAAAATACAAGAGGATATTTCGCATCCAGAAGTCAACATGGATGTCATCAAGCTAGAAGTGCCGCCAAAAGTAGCCGTTTATACGCCTGAATTTAACGCTAGAGGAGAACGTATACAACCTTGGGATGATGCCGTTACGCTAGTACTGACTTATGCGGAAATTCCTTATGAAACCGTCTATGATACAAAGGTGCTGAAAGACGAATTAGTGAAATATGATTGGTTGCACTTGCACCACGAAGATTTTACGGGTCAGTACGGTCGGTTTTATAGAAATTTTCATAGTCAGCCGTGGTATCAAGAAAATGTGCGGCGCATGGAGGCTTTGGCGAAGGAGAATAATTTTGCGAAGGTGTCTGAATTGAAACTAGCAGTAGTCAAAAAAATCAAAGAGTATGTCTTTGGTGGTGGCTTCATGTTCGCAATGTGTTCTGCTACTGATACTTACGATATTGCACTAGCCGCAGAAGGATTGGATATTTGTGCGGAAGTATATGACGGAGACGCTGCCGATCCTAGTGCGCAAGGCAAATTGGATTACTCCAAGACTTTTGCTTTCAAAGATTTTCAATTAATGAAAGACCCTTACATCTACGAATATTCCAGTATAGATCACGGTTTGACTAGGCGCGTAAATCCAGAACAGGACTACTTCACCCTCTTCGATTTTTCTGCTAAATGGGATCCGATTCCTTCTATGCTGACACAAAGCCACACCAAAACAGTGAAAGGTTTCATGGGACAAACCACAGCCTTTAAGAAAAATCAAATCAAATCAGGCGTCCTCATTATGGGTGATAATAGACCTGCCGACGAGGCTAGATACATTCACAGTACTATGGGAGAAGGTTTCTGGACTTTTTACGGTGGCCATGATCCTGAGGACTATCGCCACTTTGTGGATGATCCTGAAACGGATTTAAGCCTACATCCTAATTCGCCAGGCTATCGTTTGATTTTGAACAATGTCTTGTTTCCCGCAGCAAAAAAGAAAAAGCGAAAAACGTAGGATTGTCGGTATTTATTTAGAGTTTGACTCCTATTATTTACTATGACAAAATAATAAAAGTCTTAAGCTTTCGGGATTTCCGAAGTTTTCAAAACTTCGGAAATCTAATATTTACAACTTCATTTAGGAGTCTTACTCGCATCGAAGTGTGCTTATGATATTTCATGCTCTATCTTCTATTTTGTTAGTCTGATTGCAGGAAATATCTTGAATGTGAAATACAAATACAAATTTAAAACAAAGACGAGACTACGATAAAATTCTTAAGCCTGAACTAGCAATTTAGTAATTGTTACCTACTTACCCCAGCTCAATTATCTTCGTTTTGCCATTTTCCTTCCTATATTTGCAAGCTAACGAAGTAAAAAATTTATGCTTAGATCAAGATTTCCTTTTGTGTCATTACTCCTTTTATTCACATTCTTTTGCTGTCGTCAAAGTTCTGTTGATCCAAAAGAAGCTGTAGAAAACACTTGGCAAAGACCCGAACAGCTTTACGGTCAATTCTTTGTGGACGTACAGATGCAAGCAGTTTTTCCTGATTCTAAAACATTTGTGGATTGTACACCCAAAATGGAAGTAGGCAAAATTCTCACCAATTACGAAAGTGCTAAAGAAGCAACTGATTTTGATTTGAAAGAATTTGTCCTAGCTCATTTTGACTTACCCAAACAATACGCAACGAACTTCCAATCGGATACTAGCAGGAGCATTCAATCACACATCAATATACTGTGGGATTACCTCACGCGAGCAGCCGATCAGTCTGTCAGGGGGAGTACGCTGATTGCCTTGCCCGAATCTTACATCGTTCCAGGAGGACGTTTTGGAGAAGTTTACTATTGGGACAGTTATTTCACGATGCTTGGTCTTGCGGTGGCGGACAAATACGAGATGATTGAAAACATGGCGGATAATTTTGCTTACGTCATAGATACTGTTGGGCATATACCGAATGGCAATCGGACGTATTACCTCAGCCGTTCTCAGCCACCTTTTTTTGCGCAAATCGTGAATTTATTGGCTGAAAAAAAAGGAAATGCCATTTATCAAAGATATGCAGAAGCACTCGAAAAAGAATATCAATTTTGGACAAAAGGTGAAGATCAGTTGAGGGGCGCGGGCAGCAGCTATCAACGCCTGGTACGTTTGGATGAAAATTCTATTCTAGCGCGTTATTGCGATGATTTAGATATTCCTAGACAAGAAGCTTATAAAGAAGATATAGAAATTGCGAATGAAAATAGCAATAGAGATCGAAAAGCGGTGTATAAGCATCTACGATCAGGAGCAGAATCGGGTTGGGATTTCAGCAGTCGTTGGTTTGACGATGCACAAAATCTGGAGACTATAGAAACGACCGACATCATTCCAGTAGATTTGAATGCGCTGCTGTATTCCTTGGAAATGACCCTTGCGAAGGCAGGCGTAGATGTAGAAAAATACGAACAAAAGGCACAAGCTAGAAAAGCAGCGATTATAGAATATTGCTGGGACGAAGAAAATGGTGTATTTCGAGATTACGATTTCATAGAAGGCAACTATACGACCGTTGTTTCATTAGCTACAGTCTATCCTCTTTTTTTTGAAATGGTAAGTCCTGAACAAGCCAATGCAGTCGCTAAAGTTATCGCGCGTGATTTTTTGAAAGCAGGTGGCGTTGTTTCTACTTTAAACAAAACGGGCGAACAGTGGGATGCACCTAATGGTTGGGCACCTTTGCAATGGATGACGATTCAAGGATTGAGAAATTACGGGCACGAAGAACTGGCAGAACAAATTGCGAGGCGTTGGATTGATTTGAATATAAAAGTCTATAAAAACACGGGTAAATTGGTCGAAAAATACAACGTTATGGATATGAGTTTGGAAGCAGGTGGTGGAGAATATCCTGTACAAGATGGCTTTGGGTGGACGAATGGCGTGCTGCTGAAATTGATGTCCATCTATGAATAAAAAACTTAGCATACTAGATGTTTGTTTATTGAACAATATTTAAGGAACGACGCACAAATAACCTGAGATTCTTGACTTCATCTTTACGCCTTAGGCGAACAGGTTTTGCGCTACTTTTCGTTAGAAAAAGTCTTATGTCCGCCTAAGGCGGATTGCGATTTTTCTGCCTCCATTAGCACA
>JBCCRX010000451.1:0-5155 GCA_039201015.1 Bacteroidota bacterium
TAGGAGATAAATAGAATGCTTGAAAAATGCGAACAAGCAATTCCTATTCAAGCACATTCAGTACAAGTCCGTTGCATTTAGGCACTAGAATACTGTTGCTATGATGCTCAATTGAAACATCGTAACAAAATAAGTGAGGACCCTTTGTACCATGTATTGGACGAATAGCGATCTACTGCTTTGCAACAAAGAATACAACTCTACATGCTTAAACCGCTTGCTTACTACACTGTACTTTAAGTCTTCTTAAATTTTAGAAGCGAGAAATTCCTTAGTATTTCGAGTTTCTAAAAAAACCATCTGTCGCCGTCGAACAAGGGGTGATGGAGAGAAAAGGGTTTTAGAAAAACCCCCTTTTCTCTCCCTCAAACTCCCTTGCCTAACATGTGAAGAAACTTTTGTCACAATGTATTACGGTCTCGAAAGGAAAATTTTTATGCAATAAAAATTTTCCTTTTGAAGGGACTTTTGAAAATAAAATGATCAGCCTGATACAGATTTGCTTTATTTTCAAAAGGTAGAACATGTATCCTTACCTTTCTTGAGTATTCGATAGCCGAAATTCGCAAATAAATATGATAATCATATGCTGCGCGAATTGCTTTGCACAGTTCACTGACATGATGCAATGAAAAAATAGACCAAAGAAATTGAAGAAGAAGAATTGAAGAATAAGTGAGGCAGAAGGCGACTTCAAGTCGCCTTCCGACTTATTAAGTGATCTTATTGATTTTACTCTCCGTGGAAGAAGACTGCATCTATCTCTACTCGAATGCCCTATGCAGTATTTATTTTGCCTCCTTGCCTACGCTGCACTTTCTGAAATTCAAATCGGTTCTTCTTGACCTTTTGCAATGGTGGTTCTTCGGTTATTTTTGTGGGAAATGAAAAAAGTACTTTTTTCATTTCCCACTAGAAAGGGTTTTGTGGAGGGAGAAAATTACATAATTTTCTCCCTCCACAAAATTCCCCGATGAGTCGCAATGGTTTATCGTATGTTATTTCTAAGTTGGAGGTTTCATAGTTGTTTGTTTTACAGTTTATAGCCCTACGACAGTGGACTTGTATATTGATAAGGTAGTCGCTTCATTACAAATTGAAACGTGCAGCCTAATGATAATATCAAGCCGTTGAACGCTGGGACGTTCATGTTTTGTTATTTAATCGAAGAGGTAGAAAAAACGAATTGCTGTATCCGTTTTATTGAAAATAAAACTTGATGTTTGTTAGGTTAAGGTTTTGCAAAAGTAATTTTATCATTGTTATGACATAAATGCATAAGCATTTCCATAACAAAACAAAGTTTTGTTCATATTCTCTTTTGCTTTTTTTGAAAGTACCTGATTACAGGTATTTTAGTAGTCCCAAAAATATTGCTTAGCAAAACAGATAGGCTCTAAATTAATTCGTTTTCCATTTGGGCAAGTATGAACAAGATACTCGTAATCTATATTTTATACATTACGAAAAATTATCGTTCAATAGAATATATTGGAATAGAATAGCCTTAAAAAGCTTTTTCTACATCAAGCCTAAAACCAAATACATCAAAGCTGCCAGTCCACCAGCAATGGCAGCATAGGGAAACTGTGTTCTTACATGATCAATATGATCCGTAGCAGAAGCCATAGAAGATAAGATGGTAGTATCTGAAATAGGCGAACAATGATCGCCAAAAACACCACCGCCCAAGGCGGCTGCAATCGTGATGTAAATATCTGCATCCATTTGTCGCGCCATCGGAATGGCAATAGAAAGCATAATAGCAAAAGTGCCCCAAGAAGTGCCCGTAGAAAAAGCAATAAAGCAACTCACCAAGAAAACAAGGAACGGCACTAGGCTAGGGGAGAGCCATTGTTCCGCTACTCCTGCCACATAATTACCCGTCTGCAATTCTTTGCAAACTGCTCCAATGGCAAAAGCAAGCATCATAAGAAGTGCTAAGGGCATTAGCCCCGCGATGCCTTTCAATATAATATCTATGGATTCTTTTATTTTGAAGATGCCTTGTGCGCGATAGAGCAACATGCAAAAAAGTAAGGAAGCAATAACTGCGGTTAGGACGGAAGTAGAACCCGAACCTTGCCCAATCGCATATTGTATTCTAGAAAAAGTAGTCGCTTCGGGTATTTCTTGCGTAGCACTTTCCCAGCCTGTGTAAGCCAGCATAATGGGCATCAAAGCGACCATGACAAGGATTGGTAAAATCATGTTGAGAGCTTTGGGTGTAACGCCCGCTTTGGTGGGTACATCAGTCAGTTCATCAGATACCATAGGCTGGGCGTTTTCGTTGAGTAGTGCGCCCGTGTTTTGTACTCTTCGTTCCGCTTTCGCCATTGGTCCGAAGTCTTTCTTAGATAAAATGATGACCAATACACCTGCCAATGCTAGAAATGGATAAAAATTATAAGGAATAGAACGCAGCATGGTCGCAAAAGGATCGCTAAATTCTTGAGCGGCCAACAAGCCCATAATGAAAGCACCCCAACCATTGAAAGGGATCAAAATACTGGAAGGTGCAGAACTAGAATCTGCGATGTAGGCGAGTTTTTCTCTAGAGATTTTCAGATCATCGAAAACGGGACGATACAAAGCACCCACCGTCAATACAGAGATACTAGATTCTACGAAAATCAAAAAACCCGTTGCCCAAGCCAAAAGCTGAACAACCACTCTATTGCTGCCTTTTTTTCGAGCTTCGTAAGACTGCAAAAAGACGGTCATTCGCTTAATGAAGCCTTCTACACCTCCTGACTTTTGGATAAACAAAATTAAGCCACCGACCAAAGCACAAAACATGATCGTTCTAGTATTTCCTGGGTCTTGAAAGACATCAACGAGTGCTTGAATACTGGCAAATATACCGTCTAAAAAATTCCAATCTTTTATTATCAGCCAACCTAAAAATATGCCAAGGAGCAAGGAAACAAAGACCTGTTTCGTGAAAATAGCGAGTAGAATAGCGATAATGGGCGGTGCTAAGGACAATAAACCGTATTCAGAATCCATGAATCAATGATTTTCGTTTGGGCTAAGATAGTAAAAAGCAGGAAGTTTGATGAACTATAGAGTAAAGCACAAATTTTAGGAACGACGCACAAATAACCTCAGATTCTTGACTTTATCTTTACGCCTTAGGCGAACAGGTTTTGCGCTACTTTTCGTTAGAAAAAATCTTATGTCCGCCTAAGGCGGATTGCGATTTTTCTGCCTCCATTAGCACAAAAATATCTTGTCAAGAACTTCAGTTTATTCATCCCTCGTTCCTTAGGGCAGCCATAAGAAATTTTGGCTCTTCGGTTATTTTTGTGGAAGATGAAAAAAGTACTTTTTTTATCTTCCATAATAAGGGAATTTTGTGGAGAGAAGGAACTATATAATTCCTTCTCTCCACAAAATTCCCCGATGAGCCGAAATTTTTTGTTCAAGCTGTTGACGATGTTTATTCGTTCACTAACTAATCGCTAGCTCGAAAAGGGAAGCTGCGAGTGCTAGTCTTTTGAATAGATCAACAACTCAAACAGATCAGCAAAGTGTGGTTTTTCTGCAATGGACTCTTTGAGCGTCAGTTTTTAGAATTTTAGCGATATTCACGCCCAAATTTACAAAAGCGTTGAAAAATGAATTCGGACATTCGAGTTTTCAAATTTGGAGGTGCATCTATTAAAGATAGTAGAAACATAAGAAATGTGGCTTCTATTGTAGAGCAGTATCAAGGAGAACGGCTGTTGATCGTGGTATCGGCAATGGGAAAAACCACCAATGCCTTAGAAGCAATCGTAGCTGCCCATGCCCAACAAAATGGAACAGCATTAACATTACTAGAGAAGCTTAAACAGCAGCATTTTCAGCAAGCACAAGACTTATTTGGGGCATCAGCAGAAGAGGCATTGGTTAGCCTGAACGATACTTTTGTAGAAATCGAATGGGCATTAGAAGACGAGCCGCACGAAGACTATGACTATATGTATGATCAAATTGTTTCGGTCGGGGAGTTGGCTTCTTCAAAAATGCTGGCTGCCTATCTAAATCACGTTGGTACTAAGACACATTGGTTGGATGCTAGAGACGTGATTTTGACGGATAATTTGTACCGAAGTGCCGCTGTGCAATGGGAAGAAACCCTAACGCGTGCAAAGACCCATGCGCTGCCCGAAATTACGAACAAGCAGTGTGTCTTGACGCAAGGATTTATCGGTACGACCTCCGAAAATTTCACGACTACACTTGGGCGCGAAGGTTCTGACTACACCGCCGCCATTTTTTCTTTCTGTTTGGATGCGAAGGATATGAGTATCTGGAAGGATGTGCCAGGTGTGTTGACGGCTGACCCGCGTTTATTTGAAAATGTATCCAAACTAGAGCGATTATCTTATCGGGAGGCCATTGAGATGACCTACTACGGTGCGAAAGTGATTCATCCAAAAACCATCAAGCCCCTACAAAATAAGAGTATTCCGCTCTATGTCAAATCTTTTTTAGCTCCTAATGAAGAGGGAACGCTGATTTCCAGTGAAGTAGAAGATAAATATCCGCCTATGGTAGCGGTGGAGAAAAATCAAGCGGTTTTGTATATTTCTACGCGGGACTTTTCCTTCGTTGCAGAGCATCACATGAGTTTTCTGTTCAATAAAATAGCGGAGTTTCGTTTGCAAGTCAATATGATGCAAAATACGGCTATCAGCTTTGCGATCTGTGTGAACAATATAAATGATAAGATTCGCCGATTTACCGAAGATATAGAGGAAGAATTTGGCGTCATCATTGATGAAGGACTAGAACTTTATACTATTCGACATTACAACGCCGCTACCACAGAAAGTTTGTTAGATAATAAAATGGTGGTTTTAGAGGAACGAACACCCAATACACTACAGATGGTAGTTAAAGAATTGTTAGTGATGCGTAGAAAGGATGTTAGTATTCAGAAGATGAATGGGAACTAGACTTTTAACTTGGCACGCGAGCAAAAAAGGAACTTTGGTATCAATTAAAAAATAAAATCGACATACATGGAGTCGCAACCAAAAAATCTTTTAAGGTGGATTTTTTGGTTGCTCCAAGGGGTTCTTAAGGGTGAAAAGCATCAAAAATTAGAGATTTTTGATGCTTTTCACCCTTAAAATCCCTTAAGCAGAAAGTTTTTCTCATCAGA
>JBCCRX010000452.1:0-5146 GCA_039201015.1 Bacteroidota bacterium
AAATCATATGGGCTCGACTTGTCCGCCTAAGGCGTGACGCCCATATGATTTGAAAATAAACATGAGCTTCCATAAATAATGCTGACCAAATAAAATCATTTAGAACCCTCTCGGACAGAGATAAAATTTTAAAAATTAATAATTTTTAAAATTTTATCTCTGTCCGAAGGACTTATTGAATTTTTTCGCAGAAAAAATTCGTATTTCATACACACAAACTAAAAAGTAAGTGTATAGGAGTGAATCGAATAATATCTTTTTGAACGTTTTAAGCCAAATTTGGTTGTATATCTGGCTCAAACTATCAAAAAAGAGGTAGTTCGAGCCAATTATAAGCACTTTTTGATGAACTGGTATCTGATGAACTGGTGACTTGTTAATTAGCCACTTACCAAAACACCAAAACGATTAGAAACGAATTATACGCTTTTTTATCCCACATCAAGCACCGTCCTAAAACTGAATCCGATACAAGAAGTCAGGGAAGAAACCGACTTGATTGACGCGATTGATATTATTGGTCAAGCGATTGTAGCGCAAAGCAAAAATATTTTCTCGATTCGTTACATTCTGAAAATCCATATAGAACTGATGCGATAACTTGCGTTTTGTACTGTTGATTTTTACTCCAAATTTTACGTCCATTCTAAAGTAGGCTTCGTACTGCTCCGAAAAAGCATTTTCGGTATCTAGTACTTCAAAATTAATGGCTCTCGAAGCCTCTAGATCGACAGGTGTGTACCAACGACCACCCGCTGTTGTCACTCTTCCATTCAAAACAAAGGCATGTTGTTTGGACTTCCCAAATTCCCATTCCTTTCCACCCAATACATTGAAAACGTAGCCATTATTGAAGGGCGTATTGCGCTCTGCGCCATCGCTGCCTTCGTATTTACTCTCAAAAACAGATGCCGTAGCAAGCACATAATAGCCTTTACTGTAAAACTTCTCAACCGTTAATTCTATTCCTTGATTAAAACCCGTTCCTTCATTCACCAGCCCAATTTTATCATCAGAAAAGGCAAAATCTGCTCCTTCTGTCAAAACAGAATAACTGGATTCAAAAGGATCGACAGGAGCATTGTCAATCGCTTGGTAGTAGGTTTCTGCTTTCAATCGCCAATCGCTACCCAACTTCACATCATAACCCAAAACAAAGTGCTGCGATCTAATGAAGTCCAAATCTTGATTGTTATTGACCAATTTTCCGTCCACTTCTTCGGTCAAAAATAGAATTGGTAAGGGCGCATTTTGGTGGTGCATACCGTAAGCCAGCGTAATTTTATTACTTGGATTCAAGGCATAACCCAAACTCGCTCTAGGCTCAAGTACAAACTGTTCGCTCAAAGAAGAATATTGTGCGTGTAGCCCTGCATTTAAAGTCAAATCGGAGGTCAATTTGTACTGCGTTTGCGCAAAGGGTTGAATTAGATTAAATGAACCGTCGAAATCGTAGATATTGAACCAATCTGGCTCGCCGTCTTGGTCAAGGTCAGGTGTATTTTCGCGATCTCTAGCGAAGTTGTCATTGCTAAAAGATTCCACGAGGATGCCTGCTCGAATCGTTTGTCGAGCGCTGATCTTACTATTCAAATAAGAGGAAAAAGATAGGCGATTTTCTGTATTGTCCACTTCTGTAATGCGCAATTTATTTTCCTCGGATGTCCCGATATTGAAATAGCGATCTGCATTGAAAGTATTGTCTGTGATTGAGCCACCAATCACCGTGCGTAGATAAGTCTTATCTCCGATAATTAAATTGTGCTTCAGCCCGATAACGCCAAATCCGCTGGTTACAAAGGCATCTTCATCTTGCGCGGAAAATAAGTCGTTCTCGTCTATTTCTTCGCCCAAGAAATTAATATCGGACGTGCCACCAATACCAAAAAGAGAAAAGCGACCCAATTTACTTGTACCGAAATCTACCTTAAAAGAAAGGTCTCGATAGTCGGGTACGGCAGCCGAAGCACCGCCTGCACCACCACCGACTAAGCCCACAAAAGAATACCTGCCTGATGCCACGTAAGAACCCCCTTTATTGCCCACAGGACCTTCTGCCATGGCTTCCACACCCGTGAATGCCCCCAATTGGAACATAAACTCGTGGCGATCTTTGTTGCCATTCCTGAAACCAATGTCGAAGACACCACCGAGCGCATTGCCGTATTCTGCGGGAAAAGCAGAAGTGATGAAATCAGAATTGCGCATCACATTGGCATTCAAAGCACTCACTGGCGCACCCGTCGTACCAAAAGTCGCAAAATGATTGGGATTGGGAACTGGAATGCCTTCGATGCGCCACAGCACACCTGTCGGGGAATTACCGCGCACCACAATGTCATTTCGGCTATCGTCGGGAGCAGAAACACCTGCAAAGTTAGCAGCCAAACGCGCAACATCGCCCCGTCCGCCTGAATAACGATTGACTTCTTCCAAGCTAAATTGCCGGGCAGAAATCGCCGCCATTTCGTTCTGTGCTTGGTCTTTTTCGGCGGTGACGACTACTTCATTCAATTCGCTGATGCTTTCTTGGATACTTACATTTAAAATAACATCTTTTCCGCTTGTCACCTCCACATTCGGAAGCGTCATGGGTTCGTAGCCCAAATAGCTGATGCGCAAAACATTTCTGCCCAGCGGCACATTTTCTAATCTAAAATAGCCGTCTATATCCGTGATGGCGCCTTCTAAAGTGCCGTTGTCTTCGTCCAGTAATTCGACCGTTGCTCCGATGACTGGAATTTCGGATTGTTGGTCGAGTACGGTGCCTTTTACGACACCTGTTTGTGCTAATATTACATTCAGTGCTAGAAGTTGGAATAGAAGTGAAATTGTAATTTTCATAAGTAATTTATTTTCGATCTAATTTCGATTCGAGTGATTTCCTTTGTATTGTCGAAAACAAATGTGAGGGAAAGACAAATCCTAGCGAAATGGAAAAAGCTGAATTGCGGATTTGGGGCGATAGAATGCTTTTAAGCGTATAAAAGCAAGTCGTTTTTGTTTTATATCTGGCGAAATCGTCTAAATTTGTATAGATTTCGCTGGATATAATCAATTAAGATGTCAAATATATTAGTCGGAAGAAAGAAAGAACAAGCCATACTTAGAGATGCTTTGGCATCCGAGGAATCAGAAATGGTGGCAGTTTTGGGGAGAAGAAGGGTTGGAAAAACCTTTTTGGTACGATCGGTCTATGAATCAAAAATAGATTTGGAAGTCACTGGCGTTCAGTACATTGGGAGAAAAGAACAAATCGAAAACTTCAGCTTTCTCATAGATAGAATGCTAGGAAAAAGCACCGCACAAGCAACACCCAAAACTTGGCTAGCAGCTTTCCGACAGCTCATTGTGGCTCTGGAAGCCATGGAGCAAACTAACCGAAAGCGCATTCTCTTTTTCGATGAATTGCCATGGCTCGCAGGAAGGAAATCGGGTTTTCTGGCGGCGCTTAGTTTTTTCTGGAACAATTGGGCTTCCAAAAACCGCATTTTAGTAGTAATATGTGGTTCGGCGGCTTCTTGGATGATTCAAAAAGTAGTGCACCACAAAGGAGGTTTGCACAATAGAATTACGAAGCAGATCGCTTTGCAGGCTTTCACCTTAGCGGAGACAAAAGCATTTTTCAAGTCTAAAGGCGTTAAATTGAATCCTTACCAAATTGCTCAAATCTACATGATTATGGGTGGTATTCCGCATTATCTAAAAGAAGTGAAGAATGGAAAAAGTGCTATCCAAAATATTGATGATATTTACTTTTCGCAGAGTGGCATTTTGAGGGATGAATTTACGAAACTCTATCCCGCTTTATTCGAAAATGAAGAACACCATATTGCCATCATTAGGGCATTGGCAAAAAAATGGAAAGGATTGACGCGCTCGGAAATTGTAAAAATAGCCAAGCTACCAGAAGGTGGAAGTACTTCAAAAGTCATAGAGGAATTGATGTATTCTGGTTTTGTATCTGCCTATTATCCGTTTGGAAAAAAGAAAAAGAACAGGCTGTATCGCTTGACCGATGAATATTCTTTGTTCTATTTGCATTTTATAGAAAACAAAAGGGTGCAAGAAGCAGGCGCGTGGACAAAGCTAAGTCAAACTGCCACTTATCACAGTTGGAGTGGCTATGCTTTTGAGAATCTTTGCTTGAAGCATATTGCCCAAATCAAAAAAGCCTTAGAAATTGGTGGCGTCTATACCGAATCTTCTAGTTTTAGATACAAAGGCGATGAAGAAAGAAGCGGTATTCAAATTGATCTATTGATTGATCGCAACGATCAAGTGATTAATCTTTGTGAACTGAAATTTCATCGAGATCAGTACAGCATCAGCAAAGCAGAGGCAGCAGCTTTAAGAAGAAAACTGAATACCTTCATCAGTGTCAGCAAGACCAAAAAGCAAGTTTTTCTCACTTTCATCAGTAATTTTGGACTGATTCCGAATCAGCACAGCATTGGTTTGGTTGATCATCACTTTTCTATGGACGTGCTTTTTGCCGAATAGCCGCTCTGTAAAAATTTTCTCACACATATAATAAAAGGCATACATATTCCTTTTAATAAATGCTACACAAAAATCTTCCCCGCTTTATTGAATAATTAAGTAGGTGGACAATGTTTAGGTCGCATTTAGCGCGCCATCACCTCACGCCTCACGCCTCACGCCTAAGGCGGACACGGTAAGGCGGACACAGTGCGGCTCGGCGCGCAGAGGAGATTTGGAGGGCAGACAAAATATAAGATGTTGTTTGACAACATTTTATATTTTGCCTGCCCTCCAAGACCACCACGAGGCAGCGAGCGCTGCAAGCGCGATGCTGCCGAGTTGAATAGCTAGATTACTTTTGTCCAAGTACTTAATAGTTGAGAAATAGGTCTGCGTTCTTTATCTTTTAAAAACAACCTCAATTCTGTCCAGAAAACCTAACAAAATCAAAATTTTTACTTCGTGAAAATTTTGATTTTGGTTGCAATAAACACTTCGGTCAGGAGTACAAATTTTTTTTTAAGTAACGTTCAAAAAATTAGATCGACATTTGAGTATGGATTCCGTTTCCAAAATTCGCAGAAAGTTTTTTTTCTGATGAGAAAAACTTTCTGCTTAAGGGATTTTAAGGGTGAAAAGCATCAAAAATCTCTAATTTTTG
>JBCCRX010000453.1:0-5131 GCA_039201015.1 Bacteroidota bacterium
CAAATTGCAAATGACACAAAGTGCCACTTGTTTAAAAATCAGCGGGTGTCTAACACGACGATTTGTTGGAAAATTCTTTCACGAGCGAGCCAGATGTGCTCTAAACGCTAAATTGTGGCTCGCTCTGAAAGAATTTTCATAGATTAGAGTGGCTTCGACAACCACTCTAATCCAAAACATGCCAATCTAAGAGATCAGCGAATAATGTAGACTAAGGTGCTGCTTGCGTAGCATGAGTTATTAAGTCTTGTTGTATTGCGGGTAATTGGCATTGAATTTGAAAAACTCAGAGGCTTATATTTGCGCCCAAAATTTTAACTATGCACATCAATATTGAGATTAAGGCGCGCTGCGCTGATGCAGCAGCAGCGAAAGCCCTTTTGCTAGCAAAAAAGGCAGATTTTAAAGGCATTGATCATCAAATAGATACTTATTTTAAGGTGAAAAACGGAAGAATGAAGTTGCGAGAAGGTCAGATCGAAAACAGCCTCATTCATTACCAACGCAGCGATCAAGCAGGACCGAAACAATCGAATGTCACACTTTACCATCCTAAAGATACGCTAGCATTAAAAAGTGTCTTGACCAATGCTCTGGAGACCTTAGTGGCGGTGGATAAATTTCGAGCTATTTACTTCATCGAAAATGTCAAGTTTCACGTAGATGAAGTGAAACATTTGGGGCATTTTGTTGAAATAGAAGCTATTGATGCAGAAGGGACACTAGGCGTAGATTATTTGAAACAGCAGTGTACGTTTTACATGGAATATTTAGGGATCGAAGCTGATTCGCTGATTGAGCAGTCGTATAGCGATTTGTTGAGAGAGGAGTGAGAGAAGTGAGAGGAGTGAGAGAGTGAGAGGAGTGAGAGAGTGAGAGGAGTGAGAGAGTGAGAGGAGTGAGAGAGTGAGAGGAGTGAGAACAAAAAAGAAAATGCACTTTTTTATCTCAAATAGGGTAAGTACTTAAGTAGCTCACCCTATTTGGCAGCATGCTAATCTCCCGTGTTAGTCACATCTCCCTCCACTACACCTATTTCATAAAACTCATGTGCTGCTTTTTGAGGAGAAAGGGCAGCCGTTTTTTGTCCTTCCGCCACTAAATAATATTGCACACCGCTTTGGTAGGAAATGCTTTTTTCCCAATTCATTTCTTGCACACCTTCATTTTCTTGTTCTCCTACTTTTTCCATAGCTACTCGATGAAAAAAGTCGTCTTGCCCATAGCGATAAAATAACCAACCCTGTTCGATCGCAGTGGTGGTCATGGAAACCTTTAAAGAGCTATCCTTCTCCTCTTTTGTATGACTGATGAATTGAGGCGTTTCCTTCTTCAAAAGTGGATGATTGTTGAGATAAATGGTTCTAGCTTCCATCAATTGGGCTAAACCAATAACTTTTGAGTGACCAACCATTACAGTTTCCTCCAGATTCTTCCTGAAATCTTCATTTCGGTAAAGTTTATTTTGATCTTTTTCCACCAATGGTGCGATTTTTTCCTGAATGGCTTTGGCTCGTTTTAGATACGTCCCTTTCGTGAAGTGATCGTCTAAAATGCTTTTGATATGCGCGACGTAGATTTTGCGATAGAGATTATTACCCAATAAATTTGTAATCAGAGGACGCAACTCATTGTGCTTTTTGTAGTGCACAAAAGGACTCATTTTTTGCATCGCTTCATCTGTCATTTGTCCTTCCTCATCCAAAAAGCGGAAGCCACCGAAAGACATATTCAAATCCCAGAGGACGGGATGAAACTGTCCTGCATCGTCTTTGTAGAGGTAATAATTGTGGCACAACCGCCCCGTATAGCTGTCTAAATTGACCAAAACATTATTGAAAGCCAACATCCATAGCGTCTGATCAACATCTAAAATCTTTTCCAGTGCTGCGTCGGATTTTTTGAGGGCTTTGGTAAGTTGAATTAGGTCTTGCCAACCCGCAGTGCTATCAGATTTTAATTCGTAATATTTGATGTAGTTTTTTAGGCTATCCCCAATATAATTTAAGGAAGGTTTGTCGCTCCTAGGAGAGTCGCTGGTCGTGATGGCTTGCCAATCTGGTGGATCGCACTTGAAAAAAGTACCATTGTTGTCGCCGTAATAATCTTTCAAAAATTTCCCATCCACGGATTGCGAACTATTGTACAAACCCCAATACGTATCATTGATAAACAACTCAACAAAATTGCACTTAGAGGCGGGCATATAGTCACGCGCAATCTCGTAAGAAAGTACTTCTCTCACAAAGCTTGGATCGCGAAATACATTAGACAACTTCAAGGTCTTATAGCCTTCTTCTGTTCGCTGCTCTTTGTTGGTGTAAGTGAGCTTAATGTTAAATGGTAGCTTCTTCTCCTCTGCTTTGTGCGTACTGAAATAAGAACTGTTCCCTTTATAGCGAACGCCTGATTTTGGAAAGGCTTTCCCATTGATCGTAACATCCGCAATTAGGCGTTCTTTTTTTCCTACCCGTTTTAAAGAATCCAAAATTTTTGCCCAATTATCTTCCGCAAAACTAATACGAATCTCCTGTATATTGTCAACTGCATACAAATCTTGGGCTTGGGTTTGCAGCATCGAAAAAGAAAATAATAAACTAAGTAAAGTTGTCCGCATATACTATTCAACTTTTGATGTAATGGTTGCTAGTTTTGAAGTCGTTCGAGTTTGTTTGATGTGATTCGAGTTTATTGAACAAACTAGCGATTCAGTTCTTCCAAAGAAGCGCGTTTCCTTTGAAAAGGATAATTGCTAGGCTCAAAAGTGACCGCTCCAGAATTTTCTACAAAGATATAATATTCGATCGTACTTCCTTTGGGCATTAGCTTCAATCCGTAAATACCATCCTCTGCATTCTCGTCTCCTGCTGTTCCATCATCCTTCATAATCGCCTTTGAAAAGGGCGCAGTTTCGTTGAAACGATAGAAAAGGGCAACTTCTTTCGGGAAACGATCTACTTTCACTTGAAATTCAAAAGCATCCACTTTTTTGCTTGAAAATTGTGCTCGCTTCTTCAAATTTACTTCACCTACGTTGGAAGGCAGCACTGTCAATATAGGATGTTTTTTCAAAAAAGAAGCGCGCTTATCCATAAAATCTATCAAGCCAGGAATCTTACTGCGTGTTCCTGTGGTCTCCATTAGGCTTTTAGAAAAACGTTCCATTTGGTAGCCATTCTCTTTCAAAATAGGCGCAATTGTTTTGTGCAGCGTATTCGCCATTTTCTCAAATCTTCCATTCCAAAAATAGTCTTGCAAAATAGTGCGGATGTGAGAAATGTAAATTTTTCGATTGCGATCATCGCTTAATAGCTGTTTAATCAGAGGCTTTCTGTCAGAATAGGCGTGTAACATTGGGTCTAATTTTATCAATTCTGCCACCTCCAAATCCGAACCTTCGCCTGTATTTTTGTAGCCGCCAAATGCCAGATTCATTTCCCCATTCAAAGGATAGAAAATACCTGCTTCATTTCGATAAAATCCATAATTTTGGCTACCCCTTCCCGTATAACTGTTCAGATGCACCAACACATTATTCAATGCCAACATCCACAAGGCTTCGTCCACCTTCAAAATAGCGTTTAGATTATTGGATTTACCCTCCAAATTTTTAGCCAGCATCTGCAAATCATTCCAACCGCCTTTCGCTTCAAACTGATCTTGGTAGCAGACGATACTCTCGTCGTATTGCAAAGCCGCGAAATTATTTTGCTTACAGCCCTTGTTTGCCTTTACGCCCAATTGCGGCGCACTCCAAAATTGAATGCCCTTATCCGTAGCGTACTTCTCCGTCAAATAAGCATCATCTATGGGTTCTATCTGAACCAGAAGCGCGTAGAAAGCATCATTCACAAAAACTTTTGAAAGCTGTACCTTGGGAGCAGGCATGTAAGTGCTGATAATTTGATAAGCAAGCAATTCGCGCAGCATACTTGGATCGCGCAGCGCGTGCGATAATACGATTTCTTGATGTCCAAGATGTGGTTTATTTAATTTGATGTAAAGTGGATTGCGCTGAGCATTGGGAACAAAAGCTCGAAAGTCTTGGTAGCGAAAAGCCGCCTGCGCGTATGTTTTTTTATCAACTGTCACACTAGCATCCAGCAGTTCATCACCATTGACACGCAAAGAATCCAGCACATACTGCCAGCGATCGGTCGCAGTTTGGATTCTAATTTCTTGTATGTCTTTTGCAAGATCGAAATTATCCGTTTGGGAAAATACGTATTGCGACAAGCAGGCAAATATAGAAAATGTAAAAAGGTAGATTTTCATAGTCGTTTATAGTGATTATTAGGCTACTTTTCTAATCAGTACGATCGCCAAATTGAAAATGAAGCATTAAAAATTGGAAATTACAAAAAGCAATCAGAGACACTGACAAAAAACAGGCAATTCTTCAATTCTTTTTGATTCAGCACTGAGCTATAAAAATAGTAGAGTTGTTTTTTCTGTATTCCTTTTATATTTCGAGAAGATAACTGTTGGAATGGAAACGCTTTGCGAGCAGAAAGATACCGCTTTTAGGAGTAAATCATTGGCAATTGTCCTTTATTTCATTCCCTCAAACGAAGTTTGGGTGTTTTCGATTGTTAGTTAGAGTAGATATTTATGCGATAAGAGCGCCTCAAGTATCAATAATGATCACCAAATTGAAAATGAAGCATTAAAAATTGTAAATTACAAAAAGTAACAATCTGTAAAGTGTTCATTGTCAATTCTCCATTTTTAATTAGGGCTTCCCTTCCAAGTATGACTGTAACAAAAGTTTCTTTGTATTTTAGATAGAGAAGTTTAAGGGTCTGACCTTTTGCTTCTAACGTCCGACTTCCAGCCTTAATTATTAATTTGGCAAACACATTATCCGTAAGTAGTTCTACCTATTTGTTTAAGCTGTTTATTTGTTTAAATTGTTTATAATGAACACTTTACACAAGTTTATTGCCTAAATAATTAGGTAAACCTACTTAAGTAGGCGGACAATTTTAAGTCACGTTTAGCGCGCCATCGCCTCACGCCTCACGCCTAAGGCGGACACGGTAAGGCGGACACAGTTCGGCTCGGCGCGCAGAGGAGGTTTGGAGGGCAGACAAAATATAAGCTCTTGTTTTACACCATCTTATATTTTGTC
>JBCCRX010000454.1:0-5129 GCA_039201015.1 Bacteroidota bacterium
ATGTATTTTTTTTGTAAGTATTTGTCGTTTCATGTGTGCTGTATAATTTTGTTTTTCTTATGTAGTCTATTACTTTACTTTTTTATTTGTTTGGGTCTGACTAATTTTTTTGGTCTGACCCAACTGTGTTTTAAGTAACTGATGTTACGCAAACGACCAAATTACAAATAATACAAAGTGCTACTTGTTAACAAATTGTCGGGCATCAGCCTGAGGCAGACAGGTCGAACCCGACAATTTGTAAGAAAATTCTTTCAGGAGCGAACCATATTTGAGCTAGAAGCTCAAATATGGTTCACTCCGAAAGAATTTTCATGAATTAGAGTGGCTTCTACTTGCCCGCCTCAGGCTGGTAGCCACTCTAATTCAAAGCACGCCAATTTCAAAAATTAGCGAATAACGTAGATTTATATGCTACTTGCGTAATATGAGTTAAGTAATAAATTTTGTGCTGTTTCCTTCTATCAAGTCAGTAGCATTTTTTGCATTTGTCAAAGACGCCCGACGATTTGTGAAAAATAGCACTCCCATTACTTGCAAATTAATTGTCTGCTTAGCGGCAGCTATTGATTATCGTAATAAAACTCTTCGTGCACAATGTGGTCGCCTTCCCACTGCTGCACAGCTACTTGATTCATCTGCGCTCTCTGTCCACCTTTAAAAGTGACGTCCATAATACTCTGAACAAAAGTAGTCCCTGCTGCTTCATCCGAACCAATATTCTTCACTTCTAGATTGTGGAAAGCTTCAATGTTGCTCAAAAACTGTTCTTCGTAGGCGCGACATTCTGCTTTACCCGTTCGCGTACCACGAGGCTCCGTCATCACGACATTTTCTGCATAGTATTTGTCAAAGGCATCCAATAGTTGACCTTGTCCCAGCATATTGTAAATGTCTTGCGCTTTCTCTTTGTAATTCATAACATGTATTATTTTAATGATTTAATAATTAAATGTATATACATGTAATGTTATTACATCTAAATTTGTTTTGATATTTTATAATTATTTTTTTGAAAAGAGAAAATATGGAATGAGATAAGTAGGTGGGTTTGAATAAGCGTCAAATTTTGAGCGAGTTATTTTTTCTTGTAAAATTGCTTCAAAATCGTTGCATCCGCCTCAGGCGGACGGAACTATTTTTAAGTATTTTTAGAAGGAAAAAGAGCCGTTCAAAAATGTCGATTATTTAAGCACACCTACTTATAACTCAGCCATCAATCAACACTTTCGATTTAAAATAAAAATCTTTAATCACTCAAACAGAAATGGTCTGAGGAGATAGCTGCAAGAAGACCCAAGCCATTAGACCCATATTTTAAGCGAAAAAAGTATTTTTGCGATTGTTGCTAATCTTTTTATTACAGACAATCTTATACATTATGCGAAATCCAGCTTACAAATTGATACTGCTTCTTTGCCTATTTTTCATAGTATATTTACTTCCTGCCCAACAAAAAATATTTCCTTTCCAAGACCCAAATCTAAGCATAGAAAAACGAGTGGACGATCTGATTAATCGAATGACCCTAGAGGAGAAAGCAGGGCAATTGATGTACAGCGCACCTGCCATCGAACGATTGGGTGTGTCTGAATACAATTGGTGGAATGAATGTTTGCACGGTGTGGCTAGGAATGGACGAGCGACCATTTTTCCACAAGCTATCGGTATGGCGGCTACTTTTGATACGGATTTGATGCACCGAGTTGGAACTGCCGTTGCTGACGAAGCCAGAGCAAAATACAACATCTCCGTTAAACATGGCGCAAGAGGACGCTATCAAGGTTTGACTTTTTGGACGCCAAATGTCAATCTATTCCGCGACCCACGTTGGGGAAGAGGACAAGAAACCTATGGAGAAGACCCTTATTTGACGGCGCGTATCGGAACGGCTTATGTGAAAGGTTTGCAGGGCGATCATCCAAAATATTTGAAATCGGCGGCTATGGCAAAACATTACGCTGTGCATAGTGGCCCAGAAGGTTTGCGGCACGAATTTGACGCCAAAGTGAGTCAAAAGGATTTGTGGGAAACTTACTTGCCCGCTTTTGAAGCCTTAGTGACGGAAGCAAAAGTGGAAGGCGTGATGGGTGCTTATAATCGAACAAATGGCGAGCCTTGTTGTGCGCATCCCTATCTGATGCAAGAGGTATTGCGAGAAAAATGGGGCTTCGAGGGCTATTTCGTTTCTGATTGCTGGGCATTGGTGGATTTTTATGACGGACACAATTTAGTAAAAACCGCACCCGAAGCCGCAGCTTTAGCTCTGAATACAGGTTGTAACTTGAATTGCGGCAGTACCTATCCCGAACTATTAAAAGCAATGAAGCAAGGCTTGACTACCGAAGCTATGATTGATAAAAACCTAAAAGAATTGCTGCCCACGCGCTTCCGTTTGGGCTTATTCGATCCTATTGGCATGAATCCTTTCGATCACATTGGCACAGAAGTGATTGCCTCCGATGAACACCTCAAGCTCAGTAGAGAAGCGGCTACTAAGTCCATCGTACTGCTGAAAAACAAGGAGCTTTTGCCATTGGATAAGGAGATAGAAAGCATTTTTGTGACTGGCCCAACGGCTGCCCATACACAAGCTTTATTGGCTAATTATTATGGGCAAAGCGACGACTTGCGCACTATTTTGGAAGGTGTGATGGGAAAAGTAAGTCCACAAACATCTGTGCATTACAGTCAGGGCGCATTGCTGGATGAACCCAATCGAAATCCAATGGATTGGTTTTCTGGAGAGGCAGGAGACGCAGAAGTGACGATTGCTTGTTTGGGTATTTCGCAATTGATAGAAGGAGAGGAAGGAGAGTCAATTGCCAGTCGTTATAGAGGAGATAGAGAAGACATTGGTTTGCCGCAAAATCAAATTGATTTCTTGAAAAAGATTCGTTCTAAAGCGAAAAAATTGGTGGTCGTTTTGACGGGTGGTAGTGCCATTGCTTGTCCAGAAGTTTACGAAATGGCAGATGCTTTGCTTTTTGTTTGGTATCCTGGCGAACAAGGCGGAAATGCAGTTGGCGATGTCATTTTTGGAGATGCGATTCCTTCTGGCCGCTTGCCCGTCACCTTTCCGATGTCTGTGGAAGATTTGCCAGCTTACGACAGCTACGATATGACCAATCGCACCTATCGCTATATGGAGAAAGCTCCTCTTTTTCCTTTTGGCTTTGGGTTGAGTTATACCGATTTTGAATACAAGGAAATGAAATTGAGCAAGGTAAAGATTGGTAAAGGAGAAGAAGTGGAAGTAAGCGTAAGTGTCACAAATACAGGAAATTATAAAGGAGAAGAAGTCGTTCAATTATATATAACGGACGTGGCTGCTTCTGCTGCTACACCTCAATATGCGCTAAAAGGATTTCAGCGGGTGGCACTTTGGCCAGGTGCTTCAAAAACGCTTACTTTCACCATTACGCCCGAAATGCTTCAACTCGTCAATGCAGCAGGAGCGCGCATTTTGGAATCAGGAGATTTTAAAGTATTCATCGGAGGTTCTGTACCTTCTCAGCGAAGTATTGACCTGGGTGCAGCAAAGTTTATGGAACGACAATTGACGCTCAGTAATGAAGAGTGAACAAACAACTACTGGCGAGCGAATTGTTCTTAAAAGTTCCTTTTGTTTACGCATGGATCAAAATTAGACAAATTAATTTTTTTGCTATGTATCGCTTTTTTGAATAAATTCTATAGTTTTGCCTTTAACTAATTTTAACGTTGCTTTTTATAGTGAGTTGGAGCAATAAGCCGGTGTTTGTTGCTCGCCACTCACTACTTTTGACTCAAAAGTCTATCGTATTTCGGCTTCAAAATCATATTTTAAGCCTTTGTATTCCGATAAAACGATTTTTGCAGCTCCCACACTCAAAGGCGATTCAATCAAAACAGGTATTTTATTTTTGTCATTGGACACCCAAACTTTCATCTGATTACCCTCTTTGAAAACCGTACCTTCCACTACTTCTGGACTAAATAAAATGGTATTAAACTTGCCCAATCCTTTTATCTTCTTCTCTTTTTTGCCAAAGTATTTAACATCAAGTGGATACACCGTCTTGTCCATAAATATCTTGACAGGAAAACTAGAACCCGCTGCGTAATCTTGAAAATCAACATTTCTTGAATAGTACATCATCGAAATCATATCGTGCATACACTCTCCCAAATCAAACTCAAATTGGGTCGCATTTTCCTTCGTTTTTCCTCGCCAAGTCGTGGCTTTGTGCGCACTTTGATCCAAGATATTTTTATCGTACAGGCGATAGCTGCCTTCTTCCAAAGTTTTTGCAGAGACGCTAGGCAACAAGGTTTCTTTATTGACGTAAGTATCGTAACGATCTCGAACTCGATAAAACCATTCATAAGACTTGTAAGATCGCCCGATGGCAATGAGATGGTATTCTTTCCCAGCATCTTCTACCCGAAAGCGTACCTCTCCCGCCGTCAGCCACACAAAATTCCAGTTGTAATATACCTTATAGACTAATTCTTCCCCCACTTGAAAAGCCGTATTTTCAATGAAGCAAGCATCAGGCGGATTTGAAAGTGCTTTTTGTTCTTCCGTCGCATTCCTGCCAGAAATAGGAAGGTTTAAAAACAGAAGTAAAGCGATAATGCTGTAAAAAGATCGTTTCTCCATAATCGTTTTTTGAATTGACTTGCGTTGGTTTGCTATAATGCCATATTCCTACGTTTTTAGGCAAAGCAATACAATCTTATAATAACTGATGTTACGCACTAATGTGTTTTAGTGCGAGAAATCTAGTAGCTTGTCAAAGCTACCGTGTTTTGAATTAGAGTGGCTTCGACTTGTCTGCCTCACCGTGTCCGCCTTACCGTGTCCGCCTTAGGCGTGAGGCGTGAGGCGTGAGGATGACACCCGACAATTTGTAAACAAGTAACACTTTGTGTCATTTGCAATTTGGTATTTTGCGTAACATGAGTAATAATATAATTGAGCCATGACACTATTGCACAATGGTAACACCACAAATATAAAAGCTTCTTTTACAACATAAAAGTTCATTTGCTACTTTGACTTAACACCACCGTAACCTAATGATTTCAGAACATTCACACGCAAAATAAAGATAGCACCTACAGTAGCCGGAACAATTAGGTTA
>JBCCRX010000455.1:0-5087 GCA_039201015.1 Bacteroidota bacterium
AAAGACTTTTGAAGTTTTGTTTTATTCAAAATACGAAATCGAATGGCTTGATCATTGTTACTCAGACTAAACTTCAAAAGTCTAAATCCACTGTCGAGCCTGCAATACTTTCCGATCAATTTTACCCGAAGGCGTTCTTGGCAGGTCTTCCACAATGCTTAGCTTTTGAGGAATTGCGTACCAATTTAGTTTATTTTTGCAATAAGCCATCAATTCTTTTTCTGCTAATTGTTTTTTACTTTTTAAAGTTAAAACAGCGCAAATTACGTTCGTTTCCTCTTGATCTTTGATACTAAAAACGGCGGCTTCATTCACTGCTTCGTGTTCCAGCAAAGCATTTTCTACATCATCCAATTCCACACGATAGCCTCGCGATTTGATTTGTCGGTCTTTGCGCCCCAGAAACTGCAATCTTCCTGCTTCGTCCAGCATCACCAAATCGCCCGTTCTATAAAATATTTTGCTTGTTCCGTATTCGGTTTTTTGTTGATAAAGCGACTGTTCGGTCAATGCTGGATTTTGCCAGTAAGCTTTCATCCGCGTTGCCGAACGAATCAGGAGTTCTCCCGCCACTCCCGTTGCCACTTCTTCATTTTTTTCATCCAAAATCAGCATTTCTGTATTGTCCCAAATTTGCCCGAGTGGTATGGGTTCTTCTTTTTTCGGAAGCTCGGGTAAATGATAATAGGTACATTGATTGACCTCGGCGGGTCCGTATACATTGCTGAATCTCGTCTGTGGCAGTCGTTCCATTAATGCTCGCAAATGCTTGATTGGAAAAGGTTCGCCGCCGTATAAAATCCAACGTAAATTTTCCCAATTGCGCTCTTCCAGCACACCGCGTTGTAGCATTTGAATTAAAGCTAAAGGCACAGAATACCAAATGCTAACTCGCTCTTCATCAATTAGTTGTGATAAACTCGCGGGCATTTTTACGTGTGCATCGGTGGCAATTACGGTCGTCGCGCCTTTCAACGGAACGGAAAAGTAGCCAAAGGTAGAAATATCAAAAAAAAGGGGCGCGTGATTGCCAAAAATATCTTTTGAATGGAGGTCGTACAAATCAGCGGAAAGTTTGGCGTAACTCAAACCACTGTGGTGGGTGTGCATGATGCCTTTTGGCGTTCCCGTCGAGCCAGAAGTGTACATGATGTACGCCAAATCATGTTCAAGTATTCGAACCTTTGGACTGCTTGTAGGAAATTGAAAAATGGCTTCCCACGAAATCGTTTCCAGCTTCCAATCTTTTTTCAGCCCGATGATGTATTTCAAATTTGTTTCGACTGCCAACAACTTCTGTAGCTTTCTGGATTGTGCTTTATTGCTCAGCAAACATTGAATACCACAATCTTGAATCAAAAATCGAACGCGCTCTAAAGATAAATTCGGGTCAATTGGCACATAGACTGCTCCTGCGTTCATCACCCCATAAATCGCGATGGCAGTTTCTATGGAGCGATTCAGAAAGATACCAACTCGGTCGCCTTTTTTTATCCCTAATTCGAGCAAGCCATTCGACAGTTGATTCATTTGAATTGCCATTTCCGCATAAGTACGGGATTCCTGCAAGCAACGAAAAGCGACTTGATCGGGTAGTTGATTTGCCGAGTTAAGAATCGTATGTGGTAGAGTAAAGATCAAATTATTTATAAGCCTAAAAGTTTAGCGATAATATTCCGATGAATATCCGAAGTTCCTGCATAAAGCACACCGCCAACGGCATCTCTCAAATTTCTCTCCACACCCGTTTCTGCCATATAGCCAATGCCGCCGTGTACTCGAATCGCATCCATACTAGAAGCCAAAAAGCTTTCACTCAACAACAATTTTAGCATAGAAGCTTCCAAAGTGCAAGGTTTTTTGTTCTCTTTGAGCCATACCATTTTATACAAGAGCAATCTCGAAGTTTCTAGTCGTAGCTTCATATCCGCAATTCGATTAGAAACAGACTGAAACTTTCCAATGGATTGCCCAAATTGTTTGCGTTTTTTGGCGTACTGTATGGTTTCCTCCAACTGTCGTTCCATAGTGCCCAATTCACTCGCCAAAATACAGCAACGATCGTATTCCAAAGACTGCTGAGTGATGCTGAAACCCGCACCTTCCTTGCCCAAGCGGTTTTCTTCTGGCACAAAACAATTCGTCAGCTTTATCTCTCCAAAAGGTACTGTTCGGCAGCCCATTTTAGCACGAACAGGGCTGGCTTCGTAACCCTTGCTGCTACTTTCTACCAGAAAAGCAGTCACGCCCCAGCGACCCAATTTTGGATTGATATTGGCGAAGAAAATGCCCATATCAGCGATTGGTCCGAGTGTAATTAGACGTTTTTCGCCATTTAGCAGATAGCCGCCTTCTACTTTTTCGGCAGTCATTTGCATATTGAAGGTATCCGAGCCAGAAGCTTCTTCCGTCAAGGCATGTGCGCCCAGCCAAGTACCATTGGCGAGAGGCAACAAGAATTTTTGCTTTTGTGCTTCCGTTCCAAATAAAGCAATGATGACTTGCACCGTCCACATTTGCGCATTCAAAGCCAAGGTTAGTCCATTGTCCTTGCAGCCATATCCTAGTCCTTCCATAGCGAGAACAGCTCTCGTCAGATCAATGCTTTCGTGGCTGCCACCGTATTCAGGAGGTGCTGCCAAACCCTGGATACCAAATTCGGCACATTTTTGCCACAAATCTTTTGGAAAAATGCCTTCCTGATCTCTTTTAACTACGTCGTCGTTCAGTTCTGCTTGTGCAAAAGCGATGACTTGTTCTTTGTAGGTCTGATAGCTTGTTGGTAGTGAAAAATCCATATTATGTAAGAAGACAGATTTAAGAAGTCAGAAGTCGGACACAAAACACTCGTAATTAGATTTCTATAGAAATTTAATTATTTCACGTTTCTTAGGATCGAAGGAAAGATAAAACGCAGGTTTTATTTTTAAAAAACACTCTTTTTCAAAGTTTTATAAAAACAAGAATCTGAATTTAATTTTTTCCGTATTCCTTAGCGGCTAGCTACTGGCTAGAGCCGCCAATTTAATAAGATTATTTGCGTTATTTTCCTCCGCAAAACTGTAAGGATTCTTGGCATCTTCGGGCGCATTTTCAATTTGTATGTACTGCCCAACACCCAGTTCTTTTGCGTATTCCATGAAGAGTTCCATGACCACGTGATCTTGCAAAGCCCAACCCGTGGAATCGTAAACTGTCCGCTCGTTCTTCAAATGTTCATACTTTGCTGTCTCTTTCATCACTGCTATGATATCTGCATTCACTTGCGCTGGTTTCAGTCGTTGACATTCTCCTTCGATGAAGGCTTGCTCCTTAAAATCAGGGCAGACAAAACTTTGGTGGAGGAAGTCCAGCGGAATTTCCACTTTACCAGGAAAATCCGCACCAACACCATTGATGTGCAAATGTGGCTTGGTCGTCAAATCACTGAAAAGCGGCCCCTCTCCCACTTCTATGGAAGTTGCCGTGGTAATGATGTCGGAAGACTGAACGACGTTTTCAATGCTGGTCGAAGTAAATTTGACCTTCAAATCCAAAACGGCACAGCGATCCTGTAAAGAATACATCGCACTCGGATCAACATCATAAAGTAATACTTCCTCTAGGTCAAATATCCTCGAAATACCGTGCAATTGCGTCACGGCTTGCGCACCACAACCGATTAATCCTAGCACTTTGCTATCTGTCTTTCCCATAAGTTCGCTGGCTACCGCCGAAGCCGCTCCTGTCCGTAATGCCGTCACGAATACGCCATCCATAATGCCTGAAAGATGTCCCGTTTGTGTATCATAGGTGGAAATGGTGGATAGAATGGTTGGCAATTGAAACTGCTTGGGATTGTCAGGATGATAGCCCACGACTTTGATAGACACTTTTTCTCCTTTGGCGTGTAGTGGCATCCATTCCACTAAGCCCGTGTAGGGTTCGAGGTAATTGAAGCCAGAACGAATGGGAATGATCGTTTTTTGTGGATCGAAATGCGCCATGAATGCTTTTAAACGAGCAATCAAATCATCCATAAGTTTATCGAAGCCATAATTTAGGGTAATTTGCTGTACATCTTTACTGGACAAAACCAGTGTGTGCTTTTGTTTGGTGTGCATTGTGTCTTTTTTAGAAATGATAATTGTTGCTGTCTTGAGGCAATTCGTTAAATCTTGTAAATCAGACGTGTAAAGCAAGCATTTTAGCGCGCTATCGAATAATCAAGTATTCTTTTTGTACTAAAGTACTTAAGAGCTTGTTTGGAGCAGGATTAAACTGTAAATCAGTAGTTTACGGTTCGCGCCTAAGGCGGACAAGGTCTGGCGAAGAAAATAATAGCGACTTTATCGAGATAAACGAGCGATTATTTTCAAAGTCAGGTTCGGAAAATACTGGTTTACAGGAAGATAGTGCTCCAAACAAGCTCTAAGACCAAAAGTTAGGCTTATTTCGTAATTTGTTAGCAGGAATTTTGAATCTATTTCTCTATCGATTAAGAACAAAATTCAAAATAGGACAGGATGTTGGCAGTAAACTACACGGTGCATTTCGTCGCTCAAAGATAGATAATCTTTTATAATATAATAGTTTGTTATTTGTAAAACAAAGCCTGAAATAATGCTTGATTGGTAAGGATAAGAGCTTCTTTGCTTAACTTTTCCTTTTAGCTATTGGCTGTTAGCCTTTAGCTGCTTAGCAAGTCAAAGGACATAAAAGTTTTATTTCCCTCTTTTGTCTTCTTTTATCTCTTCTGTGGTTCAAGTCTTTTGTAGCTTTTGTTTGCTATAAGCCTTAGTGGCTTAAATAGGACGAAGTACTTGAGCAGATAATCTTTTTTGTTTTTATCTTTGTTTTTAGGTATTCTTTCAGATTTTCTTTTCTGAATGAAAGTAATAGCCGATTTTAAGCCAAAAAACAGTAAAACTTCCAAACTTGCCTTACAAATATTTGAACATACTTGTGAGAAATATCCTTTTCCTTTTTTTCTTCTTCTTTTACTCGCTGCTTCTTGGACAAGGCAATGCATTGCGTTTTTCGGATAGTTTGCGTATTAGCTTAATTACAGGCTCGCCAGGAACAGATCTTTACGCTCAATTTGGGCA
>JBCCRX010000456.1:0-5057 GCA_039201015.1 Bacteroidota bacterium
ACCCAAATTTTTGAGAATTATCGCGAACTAATACAAGGCGCGAAGAAGGAAGATAGCCTGTGTTACCTGACTGATGAGCAAGGCAGTAGTAGTTTGGGAGAAAATTAAAAATGGGTAGGGTATTTTTTACAAGTTCCCTTAGTAACGGACAAAAAATAAGTTCCACATTTTGACCGAGCAGATTTTGTTTTGATGCAAGGCGAAAAATAGGAACGCAGAGAAAAGATGGAGTATCTTTTCTCAAAGTAAACCGTTTACGGCTGAATTCTTTTGGCTGGCGAAGCTTTTCAACATTCTCGCAGTGTTGCTTGCAGAAAAGATTAAGTATCTTTTCAGCGAAGAGAACCGCTAGCAGGTGGGATGCCTTACCTACGCTTGGTCATAAATTGAGAAGTTATTCTTTGATCGTTACTTAGGAATAATAAAACAAAAAATGGAACGACAAATCAAGCATTTAATCCAAGAGAAGCTGGGTATGAAAGGGATGAATTGGATTATCGAAGAAGAAGAGATAGAAGCGCAATCTAAATTGATAACACCTGATGTTCCTTTTGAGCGCGTCCTTGCAGAAATGATTCATAGTTTCATGCGCCAAATGGAAAGCGGGGAATCGCCCAAAGACATTTTATCCCTAGAAAAGAAGATCGCGCTAGAGGACCGAGCAGCAATGGAGGAGGCGATGAAAGCAGCCATGCAAAAAGGTGTAATTTATCTGTTCCCTTCGGATTATGCACAGGTCATCCAACAACACCAACTACCTTTCAGTGTCTCGGATTTACCTAGAAAATTTGAGCATAACTGGATGTTTGGTTTCATCACACCCGATCTACCTGATTGGTATTTCATTGGATTTGTGAACAGAAGTGACATACACGATACTTACAATACGGGATTCAAGAAAAAACAATCAGCAATTAATAAAGATATGAAAACTTATGATGTGGCGCAGCTTTCTACTGGAGAAATCTATCAGTTGCTTACGGCGGTCGTCGCACCTCGTCCTATTGCTTTTGTGAGTACTGTTTCCGAAAAGGGTATTCCTAATCTAGCTCCTTACAGCTACTTCAATGCCTTTAGCTCCGATCCACCTATCGTTATTTTTTCTTCCAATATTCAGGCAAGCGAACCAGCCAAAAAAGACAGCTTACGCAATGCAGAAAGTACGGGTGAAGTGGTAATTAATATGGTCAATTACCAAATTGCGCGACAAATGGCGATTACCAATGTAAGTTTTCCAGCGGAAGTGAACGAATTTGAAAAAGCAGGATTGACACCTATAGCTTCTGAAGTGGTCAAGCCCTATCGCGTGAAAGAAAGTCCGATACAAATGGAGTGCAAAGTACAGCAAATCATTCCCTTGGGAACGCGAAGTGGTGCGGGGAATTTAGTGGTGTGTGAAGTCGTGAAACTGCATGTGGATAGAAGTATATTGGATGAAAAAGGACGTGTTCATCCGCATCGTGTGGATTTAATGGGACGCTTAGGACAAGCCTACTATGTGAGAGCAAGTGGAGAATCTATACATACCATTTATCAGCCTAGGAACAAGATTTGTATTGGCTATGAGCAACTGCCCGAAAGTGCTAAGAAAAGCGGCATCTTGACTGGAAATGATCTGGGACAATTGGCAGGATTGCTCGCCATTCCAAGCCAATCAGAAATTGAATACATGAAGTCCAATGACTCCATTAAAGAATTGGTAGTCGGTGCACAAGCTATTGAAAATTTGCACAGAAGAGCCAAGAAACTTTTGGCAAGCGAAAAGACAATGGAAGCTGCCGCTTTGATTTGGTTGGCGGAGGAGTTTTAAGCGAGTTATTTCTATCCGAAAGCCCCTTTTTAGAGGTGAAATGTGTACGAATAAAAAACTTCGTACACGACGATAAAACAATTAGGGCTGTACGAAGTCTTGTTTTTATTAACATTTTACTCGAAAATAGCATAAGTCAATGTCAGAAAATCGCTCAACAAATATGCTCCGTAAATCGCTTCGGACGGAAACACCAATTTTCACTGATTTTTTGGGAAAAATCAGTGAAAATTGGTGTTTCCGTCCATAAAAAGCCTCTGAGGCATACTTGTTGAGCGATTTCAGGAGCGTTTTGGGGACTTATTTTGAGCATGGCTTAAGACTTCGTACACGACGATAAAACAATTAGTAAAAAAATGATAATCTATTTTGGTTTGGGCTTAGATGAAGAAGTGCAACTGCATCAAAAAGTGCAGGGTGGTGTGCGATATGCGGGGCAAAATCGTTTGTTGCGCATCCTAGAGACACAGTTGGGTTTTCAAGGCTATCCTTCTGATAACGAGCACATGAGGATAGAACAGTTTCGGCAGGTGCTAATGACTTATTTGGAAGCACATGAAGAAGCTTTTTACAAAAATTCCTTCAATGCCGACCAAATGGCGACCGCAACGGAAATCTTATCACGTCGGGATGAACTTTTGCTAGCAGGCTGGAATTTTAATGCTCAAAAAACAATACCCAAACGACTGCAAACACTCGCAGCACTAGAAGAATTGCTGTTCGTAGAATTGCAAGACGGCAGCTTAAAACGAGCAGATCAAATCACGCTTTCGCCTGGCTTTTCGGATCGTTTTATTCAAGTCAAAAAGCACCTCAAACAAAGACGCAATCAGATTCAACGCATTTATCTCCTAGAACCTATCGACCTACTCCCCTACCCGATTCAGCAACTCTTCCAACAACTCGAAGCTTTGGGTACGAAAATCGAAATACGCCCTACTCCAAAGCCAAGCACCCAAAGTGATTTAGCGACCTTCCAAAAACTCCTCCTTCCCAATGCCAATCGCAGTAAAAAAGTACTTCAAAAAGACGGTAGTTTACTCCTGCTCAAAAGCAAAAGAGACACCGATAGCGCGGCTTTCCTTGCTAAACTATTGCGAAAAAATCCACAGTGGAAGCCGCACCTTTTGATGAAAGAAAAAAATCGAACGCTCGACAATGCCTTGATTCAAGAAGGTTTACCCAGTTTAGGCATACTTTCCGCTTCGCTTGCGCGCCCAATGCTCCAAATCATCAAGCTCGCGCCTACTTTTCTTTGGAATCCAGTTGATCCTTTTAAACTCATGGAATTTGTCAATTTGAAAGTGAAGCCGTTAGAAGAAGAACTGGCACATCGAATCGCGCAACAATTGGCGCAATCACCAGGCATTGGAAGCGAACAATGGGTGATTATGATTCGGACGTATTTTGATGAAGTGGCGGAAAAAGCGGCGAGCAATCCTTACATCAACATTGCCGCCATTCGACAGCAGTACAATTTTTGGTTTAAGCGAACGCGCTATCAAACTTCTGGAACAGTTCCAATAGAAGAAGTCATAGAAATTTATAATTATTTGAAAGAATGGGCGTCCAAAGCATTTGAAGACAGTGGCAATCGGCAACAATCCCTTTTGGTGCTGAAAGAGCAAGCCAAACGCATCGAAGAACTGCTGAATACTTTGCCAGAGCAATATTTGAGCTATCTGGAATTGGAGCGTATCATTCGTACCATTTACGAACCCTCGCCTGTTCTTTTCCGTCCGCAAGAAGTTGGTTTTTATTCCTTTGTGCATCATCCAGCCGCCTTTATCAAGCCTGTCGATGAACTGATTTGGTGGAATTTCACACAAAGCGAACCCAATCATTTTTTCTCTCGCTGGTATCAAGCTGAACGCAACTATTTATCCCAATTTGAAATCTCACTAGATACACCCAAAGAAGAAAATGCACGACTGATATGGCAGCGCAGACAACCCGTTTTACACGCCAAAAAACAATTGATACTCATAATGCCTGAACAAGTAGAAGGGGAAAGGGTACAATTACACCCACTTTACAGCGATCTGGAAGCAGCTTTTAGCAATTTAGAAGACATCATTTTAGATATAGATGAACTGGAGCAGCACGCCCATTTCAGTGCTTTCTTTGATCTACCCAAATACGAGCACTTATCCACTCAGCAACTCGGACAACCCAAAACCTTTCTGGAGATTCCTAGACTGAAAGATTACATCGCCAATGATCGCGAAACTTACACCAGTTTGGATGCTTTGTTTTACTATCCTTATCAGTGGGTTTTGAAGTACAAAACTCGCTTGGTGAAGTCCTCCATTTTAAGTGTAGTTAAAGACAATACGCTCTTGGGAAATCTGGCGCATCGCTTCTTTGAAAAAATGCTAAAAGCGGATGAAGTACAAAATTGGACGCGACAGAAAGTGGACGAATGGATTGATGAAGAAGCCAAAAAAATGTTTGGTCAAGAAGGCGCGGTACTTTTGATGTACGGCAGAGAACCCGATAAGATTAATTTCTTGAATCGCTTGAAATACGCGGCTTGGAGCTTACTCTCTAGTCTCCAAAACAACGGTTGGCGAGTGAAAGCTACTGAAATGAAACTAGAAGGGGCTTTTTCGGACGTTGCGATCAAAGGTATTGCGGATTTGGTCTTAGAGCGAGAAGGCGAATTAGCAGTCATTGATTTGAAGTGGCGTGGTTTGGGCTATCGCAGAAGCATGATAAAGAATCAAGAAGATTTGCAATTGGTATTGTATTCTCACTTGGTCGGTCCAATCGAAAAATGGGCGCACACCTCTTATTTCATTATCGAAAAAGGAGAAATGGTTGCACGCAGCAATGATGCTTTTCAAGAATTGCAAGGCATCCAGAATGATTGCAATTCCAATGAAATTCACCAAATCATTTTAGACCGTATGAACAGTACCTATGCTTGGCGCAAACAACAAATTGGAAAAGGCTTGATCGAAGTTCGTTGCCAACATACGATCCCTGACTTGCAGGATGCACTAGAGGATTTGGGATTGGATAGCGAATCTATGGATATACTCGAAATGAAAGGTGGCGATGCGCCTTTTGACGATTATCGAGTGTTGATTAATTTGGTAAGCTAAGTACACTGTAAATTAAGTTTCAGTTGATTTTTTATTGGCAGGATTTACCTCCGCGTACCTTCGATTAAGTTTAATTCGAGCATCTTTGCGAGTGAACTGCCAGTTAATTTTTATCCCTTTGTCCGAACGTTCTTTGAAAT
>JBCCRX010000457.1:0-5054 GCA_039201015.1 Bacteroidota bacterium
GGGTGAAAAGCATCAAAAATCTCTAATTTTTGATGCTTTTCACCCTTAAGAACCCCTTGGAGCAACCAAAAAATCCACCTTAAAAGATTTTTTGGTTGCGACTCCATGTATGTCGATTTTATTTTTTAATTGATACTAAGTCTTACTTATTCCATTTTCTGCAAAAAACTATCTTTGACCGATATTCCTAGAGATTTACAAAACCGATTACAGTATGAATCAACTTCGACTACTTCTTGTATTTGTATTCTTTCTCCTGCTCCAAATTCTTCAAGCACAAGACCCACAATTCTCTCAATTTGCCAATACCGCTCACCTTACGAATCCCGCACTGATCGGTGTTTATGACGGTACTTTTCGAGCAACACTCGCCTATCGAGAACAGTGGAATACCATTTTAGGAAAGCAACCCTACCGCACTATGGCGGCAAGTGCAGATATACGTCGTCCAGTATTGCGCGGCGATTTTGTGGGTGCTGGATTTGTAGCGATGCGAGACGAAACGGGGGGCTCTAATTTTCGGCAAGATCGGGTCTATGCGGGAGCGGCTTACCTCAAAAAATTGGGCGGCAGAGGCAGAAGTTATAAAGGTATAACGCAATATTTGGTAGCAGGTGGACAAGTAGGCGCTGGGCAAAATAGCTTTTCTAATCCTGGCTTGGTCTTTTCCGATCAATTTGAGTTGAATACCCCAAATGTCATTCGAGAAAGCCAAGAAGTACTGCTCAATATGGCAACGCCTATGTTCTTGGATTTCAATGCGGGTTTGCTCTATTATATGGTTTTTGATGACAATCAGAGCTTTTACATCGGTGGTTCGGTACATCACATCTCAACACCTAATATCGCTTTTTTGGAAGGAGCAGATAGTGATTTTTTATTGCCTAGAAAGTACAGTGTGCAGCTAGGCGGCGAGTTTCCGATTGGGCAAAATTTGACTTTACTGCCTGCCGCTATAGGGATGCAGCAAGGAAAATCCATGCGCGTCCTCGCTGGTACGCATTTTCGCTACAACAGCCGCGAGTGGCGAGAAATTGCCTTACGAGTTGGTGTATGGGGAAGTGTTGTGAATAAATTGGAAAGTGGCATTTTAATGGACGCAACGGTCGTATCCGCTACTTTGGAAATGGAACGCTTGGATGTTGGCTTGAGCTATGATTTGAATACCTCTAGTCTCACACAAATTACGAATGCAAGAGGTGCTTTTGAAATGACAATTACTTACAAACAGCCTTACAAAGGACGAAAGTTGCGGGTGGATTGTCCGCGGTTTTAGAAGCATATTTGCTAAGAGCTTGTTTGGATTTTGATCTTTGAGTTGAAAACGAGCTATTTTTTCGTTAATCAAGGCAAAAAGAGCTGTTTATAGACCGATTATTAATTTCTAAACAAGCTCTAATAACAGTGGTATAAGATATCTATGAATTATAGCAGTCAATAAGGGTACAAAACGCAAGATTTACGATTGCACGGATGACGGCAAGCTAGATTTGCCAAATCTCAAAGATTTAGTAAATCTACACTACAGAACCGGTCTGCCTGTAGCTAATGTACTCAGTAAAATCCTTAATTCACAGATTCATCAGCCAAAGGCAGACAGTTTTCTAACCTTAGAAAGGCAGCAAAAAAGGGCTTTCATAGAGAAACAAAATCTGCAAAGTTTGTACCCTATGAAAGTCAAAATCTAATCATTGAACCACTGACAGCATGGCATAAGGTAGCTGTCTTGAGTTGGCGACAAATAGACCAAAGTACCAATCAGGAATAGCCGACAATCAAATACCAACAGCTAAATGCCTAACTATTCTTCCCCTTCTGCTGCATTTACTGCTGCTAACTCCTTATCAATGTAATATAGACTAGAAGGTCCATCACCAATCAGTTTGATTTTATCCAATATCTTACGCATCAAGTCCTCTTCTTCGCGCTGCTCTTCAATGTACCATTGCAAGAAGTTATGAGTAGTATAATCATCTTCCTCTACAGCAATTTTCGTTAACTTATGAATGGAATTGGTCACTTTCTGCTCGTGCGCGTAAACTTGCTTGAACATCTCTTGAATAGAATTGAATTCGTGCGGGGCTTGCTTCACCGAAGGCGTCAGAGCGTGTGCATCTACTTCACTTAGATAATGAAAAATACGTAGCATGTGTTCCCGCTCTTCTGCTGACTGGCGGTGCATGAACTGCGTGCAGCCTTCCATGCCTTGCGCGTCGCACCAAGATGCCATGGACAAGTATAAAAAAGACGCATACCCTTCTAGTGCAATCTGCTCATTGAGGGCGTCTATCATTCTCTGTGATACCATTTTTTATCAAGTTTGATTTCAAAATAATAGAACTAAACACATCAACAAAGCACGGGTTTTATAGAAGCATTAAGAGGCTTTAATTTGTAGGTAGTTTAAATACAAATAGCAAATCGTAGGAGTGCAAAATCCTTTATGATTTTTTTGAAAGCTTTGCTTTTTTAGTATCTTCACGGAACAAGCAGTTAACACACACAAAACAGCATGAAACATGAAGGCGTTCCTCCAAGAATATCTCGCCTATACGCGTTCAGAAAGACGTGGTATATTGGCATTGGTGCTTCTTTGCTTGATGATATTGGCTTTCCCTAGCATTCTGCCGCTTCTTTTCCCAAAAGAGACTAGCGATTTTTCTACTTTCCAAAAGGACATCGCTGCTTTTGAAACACAGCAAGAAAAAGCGGCATCAGCAAGCACAAATCTATTTGTTTTTGATCCTAATGCTATAGATCAAGCTGGTTTACAAGACTTGGGTTTATCTGAAAAAGTAGCAAATACTTATCTGAATTATCGTAGGCAATTTGGCGATTTTGAACGGAAGGAAGATTTAAAAAAAGTATATGGATTCACGGAAACGCTCTTTCAAGAACTAGAGCCTTTTATACAAATAGAAGCAAGGGAAAAGGAAACTCAAGAGGAAATTGTTTCCAGAAATACCCCAAAATTGAGGCCTGTGACTTTTGATCCCAATACGGTCCGTAAATCAAGTTTGGTCGGTTTTGGGTTGTCCGAAAAAGTAGCTTCCAATATTATTAATTACAGAGAAAAAGTAGGTCGCTTCGAGCAAAAAGAGGATTTGAAGAAGCTGTACAGTCTATCGGATTCAGACTACGAGCAGCTTGCGACTTTCATTGAAATTGAGCCGCTACCAGTAGAAACAACAGATCAAATTGCCTCCAACGACATTGCCAACAGCAATACTGTTCCAGATGCTTACGAGGCAAGAGAACTGTCTCGCATTGTCTTGGACATCAATAAAGCTGGCGCAGAGGAGTGGCAGCAATTGCGAGGTATCGGACCAACTTACGCCAACAGAATTGTGAAATTTAGAGCGGCTCTGGGTGGTTTTTCTTCCACACAGCAAGTCGCTGAAACTTATGGTTTACCAGATAGTACTTTTCAAAATATTCTATTTTCTTTGCGTCCGTCGCCCATTTTCAAAAAGCTAAAAATCAACGAATTGGATGCCAAAGCCCTAAAGCAACATCCTTACATCAAAGATTGGAAAACAGCAAACATCATCGTCAATTACAGGGCGCAGCATGGGAAATATGAAAGCATAGATGATTTGAGGAAAGTTAGAGTATTAAGCGAGGAATTGATTAGGCAATTAAGTCCTTATTTGGAGTTTTAAGCGGGTTGCTTTTACGATAAGTGCCAACTAGATGAATAGAATAATTGGAAGATATATAGGAGAAGAAAAAGGTCCACTCTTTATCGTAATTGGTGCGATGCATGGTAATGAATTGGCGGGTGTGAAGGCGGTTCAAGCGGTTTTAAAAATGCTAGAAGAGGAAGCAGAGAAGAACCAAGATTTTGTTTTCATTGGTCAATTCATCGGATTTTGTGGCAATTTGCAAGCCATGAAAGCTGGTCAGCGATTTATCGAAAAAGACCTTAATCGGCAATGGCGAAGCAATAACGTCAATCGCATTAAATCCAAATCAAGAGAAAGTCTGAGAGCGGAAGATTTAGAGCTCAGAGAGCTGCTAGACGGTATTGTGCGTGAAGTAGAAAGCTATCAACCAACGCAACTGGTTTTCTTGGATTTGCACACAACCTCTGCTAAAGGTGGTATTTTTTCTATTGTTACCGACGAACTGAAGAGCTTGCAAATAGCGGTTCAATTACACGCGCCCGTCATTACGGGCATGATGCAAGGATTGAAAGGGACAACGCTTCACTATTTCACCCACCAATTGTTCAATATTCCCACAACAGGGCTTGCTTTTGAATCTGGACAGCACGGGGAATCCGATTCGATCAGTCGAGCCATTTCTGCGATTATTAGTTGCATGCGTTCCATTGGTTGTGTTGATGCCTTTGTAGTAGAAGAAAGACACGATAACATTTTAATTGAACATTCCCGCTATCTGCCCAAAGTGACCGAGCTGTGCTATGTGCATAAAATAGCACCAAGCGATCACTTTAGGATGCTACCAGGCTATGCTAATTTTCAAAAAGTTGAAATGGGTGAAATCCTAGCAACGGATAGAAATGGAGCCATTAAAGCTCCAATTGATGGCTATATTTTGATGCCACTTTATCAACCACAAGGCGAAAATGGCTTTTTTATAGTAGAAGAAATCTATCAAGGAGCGTATTGAATATAGAACCAATTACTTTTGAAAGATTGTAGAGCTTATGTCTTCACGATTCAACAGATACCCCAAGCCGATGTGAGAAAATTTAATCCCTTGTTTAGCTTTTGAAGATAAAAAGGAAGCAAGTTTGTTCACTATTGGACTAAGAATGGCTGACTTGTGTGTAGAAAATAGGATCAAAACGAAGTTTTCTCTTTCCCTTTTCGTAAAATCTAATTTCTGTGTATCCCTTTGAATAATTTTTAAAATTTTATTTCTATCCGAAGGACTTCTTGAAATTTTCGGTTCTGAATGATTTCATTTGGTCAGCATTATTTATGGAAGCTCACGTTTATTTTCAAATCATATGGGCGTCACGCCTTAGGCGGACAAGTCGAGCCCATATGATTTGATCAAGGTTTTTTAAAGGGAGAAGCGGCGAA
>JBCCRX010000458.1:0-5046 GCA_039201015.1 Bacteroidota bacterium
ATTGAACTCAGACTAAGTACACTGTAAACTAAGTTTGTTTTAATTTTGAGAAGCGAGAAATTCCTTAGAATTTCGAGCTTCAAAAAACCCCTCTACCGCCGTCGAAGACGGCGGCAAACAAGGGATGAGGGAGAAAAAAGGATTTTAGAAAAACCCTTTTTTCTCCCTCAAACTCCCCTATTTGAAATACAAATAAACTTAGTTTACATGGTTATTCAGGCTAAAACTTCAAAAGTCTTAGGTACGCCTAATCAAGCAAGTGCAAAAATTATCGGGAAAGAGAATTTACTAATGAAAGACTCTAAATTCCTATTTTTATTTGCCAAAGTAATTGGATTCCAATATAAAACATTACAAACGAGACTGCACTAAAACTATACAATCGGAATTTATCATCTTAAAATGTAAGTCAATTATATACTGAATAACTTATGTAATTTACTTTCAGCACCTATTATTTGGCGAGCTCTACGAAATACAACTACCAAGCATCTGCCACCACTTGTTCTAAGTGCGAATAAGTTTGATCGGTCTCTTTTAATGCTACCCGCATCTGTCTAAGCTTCATTTTCAAATCTTTGATGATGTCTTGATAGCTTTGCTCTTCGTAGCGATTGACCATTTCTTGTGGGTCTTTTTTCAAGTCATAAAATTCCCAAGCTTTAGGCGTGGGTGTTATTGGATAAGATTCCTCCTTCCACCACATGGAGCCACGTCCATTCCAAGTCGTATCGTAATGTTCACCGTAGTAATACATCAATTTATAGTCGTCTGTCCGTATTCCAAAATGGGCGGGTACATCGTGGTGAACCAAGTGCATCCAATAGCGATAATAAGTGCCCGTTCGCCAGTTTGCGGGCGTTTCCCCCGCTAGTACTTTTGCAAAACTTCTGCCTTGCATATAATTAGGTACTTCGCCACCTGCCAACTCAATCAAAGTCGGGGCAAAATCTGTATTGTTGATTAATAAATCTGATGTTTGATTGCCTTTTAGTAGTTTTGGATAGTGCATAATGAAAGGCATCCGCATGGATTCTTCGTACATCCAGCGTTTATCAATCAAATCGTGCGCCCCTAGCATCATGCCTTGATCGGCGGTGTAAACGATAATCGTATTGTCCCATAAATCATTGGCTTTCAGGTAATTGAATAAACGTTTTAGATTATCATCTATGCCTTTCACACAGCGCAAATAACTTTTGAGGTATTGCTGGTAAGCAAGACTGGTAGCGGTATCTTTTGATTCTGCTTCGATTTCATACTGTGCTACATAGGAGCGATAGGTGTGCCGATCAGAAACGGAAGTTCCAATGCGATGTATCAATTCACCATTTTCGCCGAACAGGGCAGCCGAACCAAAATCGGGCTGCTCGTACAAAGACTTGGGTTCAGGAATTTTGGTATTGGCTAAATATTCCTCGTAGCGAGGCGCGTACTCAAATTCATCGTGTGGTGCTTTGTAATGGTGCATCAAGAAAAAAGGCTGATCCGCTTTTCTTTTATTTTTCAACCAATCCAACGTCAAATCCGTAATCACATCCGAGGAATGCCCTTCGTATTGTGTGACGTTTACTTCCCGTTCGATCTCCTTCCCAAATTTTATAGTCTGCTTGCGCTGCCCTTCCTCTCTCGTGTATAAAATCGGATCGAAATATTTGCCCTGAATGGGTAACACATTGTAATAATCAAAAGCTTCGGGTGCTTTTTTCAAATGCCATTTCCCGATCATTGCAGTTTGGTAGCCCAGCTTTTTCATCTCTTGCGGCAAGTATTGTTTCTCTTGTGGCAGATGTCCATCCAAATCCAAGACCCCATTGGTTTGAGGGTACTGTCCAGTCAAAATGCTTGCTCTACTTGGTGTGCAAATCGAATTGTTGCAAAATACCTGTGTGAAGCACAAACCATTGGCTGCCAATTCATCCAAAACAGGCGTTGGATTGACAGCGGATAAGATTTGCTCGTACGCGCCTACTGCTTGATAGGCGTGGTCATCGGACATAATGAAAATGATATTTGGAGGCGACGAAGAGGAGGCTGTTTCAGGCTCTGCATCTCCACAGGAGGAACAGAAAATGGTAAGTAAAGCTAGGTAAAGTGTGAGTGGTTTTGTCATTTGTTTTGTTTTAGTTGGATGCAATGTTCTGTAAATGACTGGTTCTAGATGATTTTATTTAGCCAGCATTACTTATGAAAGTTGACGTTTATTTTCGTTTGGAAGGACTCGACCTGTCCGCCTCACCGTGTCCGCCTTACCGTGTCCGCCTCAGGCGTGAGGCGTGAGGCTGACGTCCTTCTAAACGAAAACGAACGAAATTTTAGTAATTGGCAATATCTTTCTAAAGATACTCGACCAAATGAAATTATTTAGAGCCAAATGACTTTGTGTAATATACTATTAGTCACTTTTGAGTGTAGAAGTCAAAGCGTTTGTACAAAAACGAACAAAAATTAAGAAATTGAGTGTAAGCACAGTTTGTCAAATTTTGAAAATTTGACAAATTTCTTCTCTAATTCAGTGGGCGCAGCGATTCAGCATTCACTACCAACAACTTCAACTTCCCTCTATTGCTGGCTACCAACAAACCTTTCCGACCTCCCGACAGTTGAATCCACTGCATGTCCCGCACATCGTCTTTGAGCATTAGACCGCTCTGCTCGTAAGCCAAAGCCTTAAAATTGTGTTTTCCGTCACCCAGCAAAACAAAACCCGAACCCGCATCGTAGCGAATGGTTTCAGTTTCTGTGGCAAAGAAATTTCCAGCACCGATGATGTCCAAGTAGCCATCTTGATTAATGTCTGAGATTAGCGCACGCATCAATGGACTAAACTGGGCTTCGGTAGGCAAATAGTGCTGCTCAAATTCGCCGCCACCCTTGTTTTCCAACAGCAAGCTAGCAAATTCGTGCGCTTCGTAATGAAGCGCATTCTCTAGCTTTTCAGCATCGTATATTTCGCTCAAACTAGCAGTGGCAAAGCTATTGAAATTTTCAAATTTATCTTCGATGAAAGGCATTTGTTGGCTGCTGCACTCGCGTCCTCGCACGGGTACTAGTGCCCCTTGGTCTTTTTTGGAAAGCACAATATCGCCCGTTCCATTATCATCAAAATCATGGTAATAAATATGGAGCGACTTGTCTGCTGTGGGTTGATATTTATTGTTTTTTCCAATGTTCCCCAGCACATAATCCACATCGCCATCCGCATCCACATCAGCAGCGGTAATGCTTTGCCACCAGCCGTTGGATTTATCAAATTGCTGATTGGAGGAATCCTTGAATTGACCGTTTTCATTGTCAAAAATCTTTATCGGCATCCATTCGCCGACGACAATTAAATCTTCGTCGCCATCTTGGTCGTAATCAGAAAACAAGAGATCACTAATCATGCCAATATTCGTAAAATCGGGCGCAATTTTTTTGGTCACATCAATGAATTTTCCCTCTTGGTTTTCAAGCACGTAGCTTCTGGGCGAAGTCGGATACTTACTAGCCACTACCCTACCCCCAACGACTACATCTAAATCGCCGTCTCGATCCAAGTCGTTGGCTACAATGGTACTACCACTTGCAGTAATTTTTGGTAAAGCATCGCTTGTTTTGCTAAAATTGCCTTTGCCGTCATTGAGGTAAAGACGATCTTGATACATCTTCGCCTCCTCAAATTCGTTGCTACCGCTCACGACATACAAATCCAGATCACCGTCTTGGTCAGCATCAAAGAAAAGGGATTTTTGATCTTCGTATTTTCGATCTTGCGCAAAAACGGATTGGCTGCTTTTAGTAAATCCTTGCTTGGTGTTTTGCAAGTAAAGCGTTCCCGCAAAACCAGCCGAACCGCCAATGTAGAAATCATCCAAACCATCTGCATTGACATCTGCGACGGAAAGAAATGGTCCATTTTCGGACTGTTTGTGTGGTAGAAGTAGCTCTTTTGAAAAATCGTCGTAGTCTTTTTCTGAATGGATATGTTGGAGTTGGAAAAGTGCGGTTTGATCTTCAAATATTGAATTATTTTTGATTGATTTGGAGCTTTTGTTGCTTGCTTTTTTATAATCTAAATGTAGGGTCGTATTAACTTTTGAAGCAATGACGGTAGTTGTTTTTCCATCTGGCCAAAGGACTTCTATCTTATCTATGTTTTGTGTATTCCCCAACCCAAAATGCAGCTTATAATCAACCGTTGAAAGATAACCTCTAGCTGGCTGCATATCCATGCTTTGCATTTCTTCGCCATAAAAAATCGTCACCTTTGCACCAATGGCACTTTTATTTTTATTCGAGCCTATTAGTTTGATGTTCAAATAGTTATTATTCGTTTTTTGAGCGCAAAGATTTTCGTAAATGAAGGAAGCTGCGTTCAAATTATTGACGATCAAGTCCAAATCACCATCCAAATCCAAATCTGCATAAGCGGCGCCGTTGGAATTACTTTCGCTGTGAATGCCCCATTGTCCGCTTCGGTCTTTAAAGGTCAAATCACCTTGGTTTTGGAAGAGGAAATTGTTCACTTTTGTCTGTGGAATATCGCTCAACAAATCATCAAAATAATTGCGTTCTTCTTGCTCGTCGTAGCTTGCCTTTTTGGCTAAAAAATCATTATCAACGATATCCCGATAGATGCCATTGGTCACAAAAATATCTTTGTAGCCATCATTGTCGTAATCCATCAAAAGCGGCGACCACGACCAATCTGTTTTGGCGACACCTACCGCCTGTGCAATATCCGCAAAATTGTTTTGCCCTACATTCAACTGTAATGTATTACTAGAATACGGGTAGTGGTAGCCGCGCCGAATGATTGTCTGAAAATTTTCGGTGCTCATGCTGCCCATATTGCGTTTGGAGCGCACATGACCATTCATCGCCATATCGGCTACGTATAAATCATTTTTTCCATCGTTGCTAATGTCGGCATAATCTGTTCCCATCGAATAGAAAGAAATGTGCCGAAAATGTGCTTGAATTTCATCTTTGAATGTCCCGTCTCCTTGATTGATGTATAGCAAATCGGGTTTGATAAAATCATTGGCGACGTATATATCGGGC
>JBCCRX010000459.1:0-5008 GCA_039201015.1 Bacteroidota bacterium
ATCTAAAGCATAAATGCCGATTCTCATGTAGTTTTCCCATGGATTTTCTTCATCATTCCACGATGAAGGTTTGTGACTATTTTCCAAAACTTGATTTTGTTGTTGTATAATATTACGAATTTCTTGAATATAATTATTTTCTAATTCTTGACTGGTCTCAGCTTCAGAAATCTTTTGTAATATTAAAGATTTTGACTGATTTATATCTTCTCCAAGAGCATTTAATTGGTTTTCTATATCAGTTCTTAACTTTGTTAATTCTGAATCTCGTAACAAGGTAAATCTGGTGTTTGAATTAGCGAACAAATTGCATTCGAGTATAGTATAGTACTTTTGTAAAAATAGAGATTTATTACTGTTTTCCACATTGAGAGCTTCTTGGTATATACCTCTTCCAATTTTCTCGATTAAGAACTGGCTGAATAACTCATTATCTGGTATTGATTTTATCTGTTCTTCATATTCAGAATTTAGAGACTGACATGATAAGGATACAGTTTGGTCTAATGCTTTTTTCCTTAAATTCATCGGAGCAGCTTCAAAATTAGAAATAAATCCATTATAGCTAGAAATACTATTATCTTTTTCTGCTACTTGATAAGCAATTTCATAAAGACGATAAATAACTTTATTCACATCAGATGAATCAGGAAATTTATTCAATAAATATCTATATCCTTCAATTAAATCGGCTTTTTCTGTTAAATCGTAAATATGACTAACTGCTTTATTTTCTAGGGAAGTTAATCCTGCACTATTTGCCAGAAAAAATTCATATCCTTTTATAGTATTGTATAACTCTGCGATCGCAAACAGATTTTTTGTTTGTTGTGAGAAAGGTTCTTTTTCTTTATTTGGTGTAAATTCAGGCTGTTTATTTAAGTTATCGTATTCTTTTTTTAATTCTTGATATTGTGATAAAATTTGTTTTTCTTCATTTTGTATAAATTCAAGCTTTTGATTTAAGTTATCATTTTCTTTTTTGAGTTTGCTATTTTGTGATAAAAGTTCTTTTTTTTCTTTTTGTGTCAATTCAAACTGTTTTTTTAGGTTTTCGTACTTATCATTTAGTTCGCTATATTGGTTCCGAAGTTGAGAGTGTATTGGGTCTCCAAATTGAATAAAATCACTAAGTTCTCCAAAAGTAAGATCAATAGGAAAAGTAGCAGCAGTAGCAACAGTAGGAAAATAATTACCGTAACATGCAGTAAGGTTTATAGTTAATATAATTATTAACAATATAGAAATTATTTTTTTAGAAAACATTCTTACTTGCTTTAAATTAATCGTAAACATCCTAAACATAACAAAAATATTATTACTTTACATTCTTAATTAACAGAAATATTGGCTACCTAAATTCTCTTTCAGACACACTTCGCCAACACATTGAATTACATCACGCCAACAAAAACAACACAAGCTTAGTAGTATACAAATTTTATTGCTGGAGTCTTCAAAATTAAAATTAGCAAATTTTTAATTATTACTAAAAAATATCTATATAAACTGGTGACATTCCCGTTTTTTTGTATAAAAAAAGACTTGATTCATGCGTAAAAACTTACTAAAATAGTTTTGTTTATTGTATTTTTAGCTAATAAGAATAATTGCAAAGGAATATTTATTCTTTTTATCACAATAGGATTCAGCTAAGGCTGATTAATGATTTTCTTAGAGGATATTTTAAAAGTATCTGACGGTTAAAACCGTGACTATACAGGCTAGGGCGTGTTTTCAAACCTCACGGTTCAGGCTAAAGCCTCGAGCTACAGCTACAAAGCCCTGAAAGGGCTAACAAACCCAGATTTTTCTAGTCCGCTGCCACGGCGGACTTTGTAGGTATAGCCTCACCCTATAAGGGTGAGGAGTACTAATAAATTTTTAACTTTATTTATTACTAATAATTAGGCAAAATTTTATCTTTTTATCAATGAAAAATACAGAAATAGAGCAACCTTTATTAGAACTGAGAAATGTAAAATTCAGTTATATTGATGAACCAAAACCACTTCTGAACATTAAAGAATTGGTTATAAATCATGGCGATAAGGTTGGCATTATTGGCGATAATGGGTCTGGAAAATCTACGATTGTCAAGATAATCCTTGGTTTAAAAACTCCTACAGGAATAGTAAATATATTTGGTAGTAAAGCTTTGTGGGGGAATCACTATTCTCAACTAGGTTACATAGGCGATCCATCACTTTCCCCTGGATACACAGGATTACCAACAGGTATCTCAGTTAGGGAAATGCTTAATACTTTTGAAAGAATATGCAATATAGAAGAAAAGGATTTTGCTGATTTTAAAAAAGCACTAGATTTTGATAGTTATTTAGACAATGATATTAAATTTTTGTCGAATGGTCAGCGCAAGAGACTAATGATATACCTTGCTCTAGCAAAACGACCTAAACTTATTATTGCAGATGAAGCAACTGATGGTTTAGATAAGTCAAGGCAATTTGTAATTGAGCAAATTGAAAAAATTTATCAAGAATATAAACCAAGTATATTATGGATTTCCCATCAACATGATGAAGTGGCTAGGCTAACAGATACCATTTATGAGCTAAGCGATGGTGAACTAAATTCTGTTACTAAAAACAGATTTAGCTGTAATGTAAATACCCATCCCCAAACATATCTTTGTGGAAATCGCCATAATCTTACCTCGAAAGGTTGGTTAGAATTGACTGCAAGAATTTATACTAATCCAGATATTTCTAGCTTTGAAATTAAAGGTGAGCGAACCCAAGGAGAAGACAACTAAGTAAGTCGGCCGAAAATTTACCCAACTATATTACAGAACATAAACTTGCTCCAAAGCCTTTTTCCTACTCACTATTCACTACTCACTACTCACTTGCCCGGCATTACTATTTTCAACACCAACCTACTTAATTATGAATTTTAAAACTACAGGAATTTTAGTAAAACACTATATAGGAAATACTTCTAAATATCTCAATATTTTATTTATATTTTTTGGACTTATTTTACTAAGTACGTTTCCAGTTAAATGGGATACTACTCAAAATATCGTAACTTTTTTTGATGTTCCTTTTGAATTATACGGTCAGTCTAGAGAATTTTCCTTAGTTGCACTTTTTAGTGAATGGTTTTCGTGGGCTTGGATTCTTATTGCTATTTTCTCTCTATCAAAACTGCTGAAAAAGTTAAGTGAAAGTTTTTCAGTAAAGGAAATGCTCTGGCTTCGTCTTCTACCATGTTCACCTTATGAAGTTTCTCTAGCTAAAGCTTTATGGATAATAGTTTATGCAGTTTTTCTAGGTATATTCGGAACAATATGGGCAATAATCTGTGCCTCATATCATCATGTTTCAATTAATGAATTACTGATAAATGTCGAGGGCTTAGTCAGTCATGTTCTTTTATCTGGAGGAATTGTTGTAGCACTAAATTTAGTTATTCCGATTGGAGAATCCGAACAAAATTCAATTTCGGCTATAGCATTAATTTTTCCTCTAATTTTAATGCCTATTTATTTAGGTATTAATAGATTAGCAGATGAGAATATTCTGAAATATTTTCCTTATTCATTTCCTTTTAATACAGGTTTAAAAAATACTGTATTTCATTTTGGAATAGCAATTTTAATAGGAGTAATTTTGCTGGGTTTACACACCTTACTCAAGTTTAGATTTTCTCACGTAAAAGTTACTGTTAAGGAGTAAAAATGGAAACAACAACTAAAAGAAAATCGCAACCTTGGTGGGTTATTTTTCTGATTATACCGATACTAGTTTCATGTACTTCTCCAATTGCATGGAGTGTGTCTGCATATATTGGAAAGATTTTAATAAAAACCTATGCAGGACCAGTTATTGAGTTGGCTGTTGATACTGTGATTACTGAAATAGAAAATATAATACAAATATGGGAAAATTCTCATCCTCCGGATTCTCCAAATACAGAGAATGATAATTCCCCAGGTCATGTGATTGAAGATAAAAACAATCCACTCTGTGGTACTTATTCTACAAAGATGAAATTTGCATTTAACGATTCTACAGGAGAACTTACAGTTGTTGAGCTTGATAAACCTAGAATGTGCCGGGATTCAAAAACTTCAAGATGGAAACTAGATCCTAAATTAAGAGAATCCCTCAAGCAAATACAGAAAAAATAAATTTCAAAGAGGTAATTTCGATGAAAAAAAACATCAATTGGATGAAAACAATCATCCAAACATTCTGTGTAATAGTTTCTGTTCTAAGTCTTATATTTTTTCTATACGGCAGTATTAAGCTCTATCGTATTGAATCAGGAAATACTTTCCAAAATATAGAAAGCGGAATTCCTGGAGTTGAAATTGTTCAACCTTCTAATCTCTTAACTAGGGAAGATGTTCAGGCAATAATTGCTGTTTCTGTAGCTGGTTTGGTAATTGGAATTGGAGGAACTGTAATTTCTTCAAATATGAAAGATACAATTCCTAAAACAGGAACACCAAAACCTGACCCCAAACCACCTATTGAGCCAAAACCAGACAAAGACGAAGAAAGTAAAAACACACCACTTACTGATACAAAACCTGAGCAAAACCAAGAAGTTAACGAACAACCAACAGAAAAAACATCAGTAGAATCTGAAACCGAATCGTCTACTGAAAACCAAAAAGAAGAAAACCAAGAAGTTAACGAACAACCAACAGAAAATACAAGCGATACAGAAGAAGAAAAATCAAATGATTCGCCAGAAAATTCCTAACTAATTAATTTTTTCAATTAAATTATACTTTTAATTAACTTTCCCTTCCCCTCTCCGATGCTTTGTATACTGCTGGCCATTCAGGGGTAAAACCCTTAATAATAGGATTTTTCGTTGTTCCGGTAAATGTAGAGACGTTATATATAACGTCTCTACAAGCCAATTCGTGGGTAAACGAGGTGTATAACCATAAACCTTCTCCCCTCCTTCTGAGCCCCCAACTGGAAACTCCTAAACTTTCCAATGGTTCCGAAAAAGTCATAAACTAAAA
>JBCCRX010000460.1:0-5006 GCA_039201015.1 Bacteroidota bacterium
CAAAATGAAATTTAAAAATATATACCTACTTTCCTTATTGAGCCTTGCATTATTGAGTAGTTGTATTGAAAATGAATTGGCTTTTGATGTCATTGAATCTCCCGTCTTAGCCATTTTTGACGAGATGGAAGCCGAGGAAGGTATGCTAAAAATTCAAGCGACTTTTTATGAACTGGACAAATCAGGCATTTTAGATCAGAACATCGGCATTGATTCTACTGCCATTAGCGGTATGACAGTCGGCGTCTATGTCGAAGAATCGGTTTTGATTCAGGAATACACAACGGATGATTCAGGCATCATTGTTTTTGATGAACCGCTGGAAGCACTCGGTGGCAATACTCGTCTGGAATGGGTGGGCAATTACAAGGACACGCCTTTCCGTATTTATAAGAAGTTTTGAGTTTTTTGAAGTGGTAGCTCAACAACTAACATTGAGCTACCGCCTATCTTAACAATTTATTCACAAATAAAGAAAAGTCTCCAACTTGGTTTTTTCAAATAGAATAATTGATCGCAATCCTTTAGATTTTGAAGATAAAATTCCAAAATGATCTCAAATCATACCGCAATCATTTGAATATGAAATAGCAGTAAAGAATTAAATTCTGAATAGATTAGGAAAAATATTCATCTGCTGGTCATTATTACCAATTTGCCCCAATATCACTCTGAAAAACGACCAGAAAGCAATATTTTGACGAAATCATTCACAAATAATATCAAACACTCTTATGTCAACAACTAATATCAACCGTCGAACTTGGCTGCGATCTGCTGGATTAATTGGGGCTGGCTTGGCTGCCTCTCCTGCTTTGTTGGGTAAATCCACACCCGAAGGACAAACTTGGTACGAAGGCGTCCGCTCTTGGGAACGCAGTTTAGCTTTCACCCCAAAAATGGACGAACTCAAAGCACGTCTCCTAGCCAATGAAAATCCTTTTGGTCCTGCTCCCATGGCAAAACTCGCTATCATGGAATCGGTGAGTATGGGCAATCGCTACGGACACGGCGATGCGCAAAAATTGAAAGCTATTTTGGCGGAAAAAGAAGGCGTGACGCCCGAACACATCATGCTCGGCCCAGGCTCAACGGATATTTTAGAGAAAACAGCCGTCGTTCATTTTTTGAAAGGTGGTAATATTGTCGCCGCTGACCCTGCTTATATGTCATTGATCAAAACGGCAATGGCATTCGATGCCAAATACAAAAGCGTTCCTTTGACGGACGATTGGGCGCACGATTTGGAAGGCATGGCAAAGGCAATGGATAAGGACACCAAATTGGTGTATATCTGCAATCCTAACAATCCAACGGGTTCACTGACGGACACCAAAAAGCTCTACGATTTTTGTGCCAAAGCATCGGAAAAAGCAACGGTCTTCGTAGATGAAGCCTACCTAGAATTTTTGCCTGATCCCGAAGCCTCTTCTATGGTAAAGTTAGTGCAAGAAGGCAAGAATGTCATCATTGCTAGGACGTTTTCTAAGATACACGGTATGGCAGGTTTACGTCTAGGTTATGGTGTGGCACAACCCGAAACCTTAGAGAAAATTCGCAAGATGGTGCGGACTACGATGGGTTTGAATATCACGACTTTGAGGGGCGGCATAGCGAGTTTGAAAGATGAAAAATTCTTAGAAAATTCGCGTAAGTGGACTGCCGAAGCACGCGAGTTTACCTTGGAGCAATTGACTAAATTGGGCTACGATCCGATTCCTTCTTATACTAGTTTCGTTTTGTTCCCACTAGCAGCAAAAACGGATGGTAAGCTTTTCTTAGAAAATATGTTTGGCGAAGGCGTTGGCGTGCGCTTTTTTGAAGTACACGGCAAACCTTATTGTCGCGTCAGCACGGGCACGATGAACGAGATGAAACTGTTTATCGACGCTTTCCAGAAGGTTGTTGGTTAAGTCTTCTAGCGTATTTTTTTCCTTGAGCTTTTGTGCAGTTTGGTGATTTGATGAATTGGTAAGGCTATCCGCCACGTCATCAGATCACCAAGCAAGCACAAAGCACCTACCAGTAACGACGATCTACCAGCCAGAACTTTTTATCGAACATCAATAACGCACCACTGATTTCTATGAATCCAGCTATACAAAAGACACTCACACTCGTTCTCCTTATTGTCATTGGTTATTGCCTCAAATCAAAAATAAAAACCGCCGATCAGCGCAAAGGCATCAAGACGCTGATATTGAGTATTGCGCTACCTGCCATGATTTTTGTTGCACTGCTCAAAATTGAGATTGAACCAGCACTGATTTATCTTCCCATCGGTATTTTAGCCCTCAATTTTTTACTTTTTTTCATCGCTAAATGGACGATCACTTGGTTTGGCATCGCAAAAGATAGTAAAGATGCACGCACTTGGATGATGCTAATGCCTTCTTTTGCGCCAGGCCTGTCTTGCTTTCCATTCTTGATTGAATATGCCAGCGATGAAAGTTTAGCATTGGCGGCTTTAACGGATGTGGGGAACAAAGTTTTTGTACTGATTATCCTTTATTTGCTTGCCATGCGCTGGTACTACCGAACCCAGAAACTAGAAAAACAGTCCTCTTCGGAACGCATCAAAAGCCTGCTGACTTCCATGATAAAAGAACCCGTCAATGCTGTCATTCTCCTTGCCATTTTGATGCTCGCGTTTGGGCTGAATATGTCTTCTTTACCGCTTTTCTTACAGGATGGTATTGGTAGAATGAGCTTACTAATGACTCCGATGGTTTTACTTTTCATTGGTATCGCAGTCCGAATTGATTGGCAGCAATTCCGAAAAATTGGGATGCTCTTGGTGTTTCGATCTGCCTGTGCTTTCTTAATCAGTGCTTTGCTTTTAGCCGTCTTGCCCAGCAGTATTTCAGCGGCATTACTGATTGTGATTGTTGCCTTTCCGCAGAGTGCAGCTAGTTTCTGGCCATTTGCTCACATCTCTGCGGTGAATGATATGGAAACAGGTAAAGACAAAACCTTTAATACTGATTTTGCACTGAATATTTTGGCTTTGTCGCTTCCCTTTTCTACAGTGGTCATGCTTTGTATTTGTTCGATGCAGAGTTTCTTTTTGAATAGTCTGCATTTACTTTTGATGGGGCTTTTATTGCTAGTAGTCGCTTTGCTACCGAGCGTTTTCGCTTTTTTGAAGACAAAAAGTGGCAGTAAAAAAGTAGTGGTGAAAGTAGCCCGAGAGTAGATTATTCCTTTTCTTGCAAAAGACTGGTAAGAACTTAGAAAGCAGCTTGTTTGAATCGGACTGATGCCTGTCATCCACGAGTTTCAGATAGCAGGCATTTCTAAATATTCGCTATCAACAGTACCAATCCTTTAGCAAGAGTGGAGTAGATACTAGATATTGGAAATTAGGCGTGTACGAAGTCTTAAGCTATGCTCAAAATAAGTCTCAGGAACGCTCCTCAAATCGCTCAACAAGTATGCCCCAAAGGTTTTTTATAGAGCATACTTGTTGAGTGATTTTCTGACATTGACTTAGGCTATTTTCGAGTAAAATGTTAGCAAAAACGAGACTTCGTACAGCCCTAATTGGAAATTGATTCTTGGAAAAAATCATCAAAAAATACCTATCGCAGTGCAGAAGTTTCTTTTGAAAAAAAAGCGACATTTCTAGGGACATGAAATAATCAAATCCACATAGAAATGCCGCTCTAAAATGGGCGTAGTACTTGATGGTTTTAGAGTAGTGTCCACATCGTCTTTAATCAAAAAACGATGCGGACAAAATCATTTCCCTATTTCGTCACTACGACTGGACGCACCATTTGCTGGTCGCCCGCCCATGCTCTAATGTAGTACATACCGGCCGCTTGATCGGAAAGATCAAACTCATGACGGAGCGATTGTACGCCATCTTCTTCGTATCTCAAGACTGTTTGCCCCATTGCATTGACCAACTCTACGATCATATCCACCGTTTGTTCTACATTGAACTCAACGATCAAATGATTGCTGGCTGGATTTGGATAGTAAGCCATGTCCATACTTGGCAATACTTTCTCCTCTTGCATTGGAATCGCTGGCAGTTCTTCTTCACTCCTGCCTTCCACACCATTGCCTGTAAAGCTGCTGACTTTATTGAACTTGATGTCATCAATATAGAACTGATTTTGCGCATCCGCAGGATAGTAGTTCATACCCGCCAAACGCTTCATAAAGTCTCTGTTGCTGTTTGGCGTGGAGCTGAATTTCCAGCTTGCAATCAAGATATTGTTTAGGTAAACACTGACCTTATCATTGTCCAAATCGAACTCTTGTTTGATATCAAACCATTGTAAAGTCGGATAGACAAAGGTGTGGTTTCTACCTTCTGCTCTCAAATAACCTGTTCCGTTGCCAGTGAAAAAGACTTCGTAGGCGTGTTCTCCGTAGCTGGCATTTTCACGGAAATCGTGCAGTACATTGAAGTAGCCACGATGTCCACCAAATAACCACATTTTGAACTCCACTTGGTATTTACCGCGCTCCCGATTACCAAACATCATCACAACGTCTTGTGGCGTACCACCCGCTTTGATGCTCAAGTATTGGTTGCCATTACTACTTTCCACTACACCGTCACCACTTGCACCGACCACACCAGACCAAGTCGTCCAGCAAGCAGATTGCGTGCCTAAATAGCCCGTATTGTAAGAATCGAAGTCGTCACAGAAAGAGCTAGAACTGTAATTGCTACATACACATTGCGAGTTGTTGCCGCCGTGACTACCGCCACGTTCTGGTACGACTACTTTCGTGTCGAAGTAGCAATCATTGTTGTTGGCTTCATTTTCTTCGCTGATTTTCTTATCGTAATCTAAAACAAATCCTAGATAGTATCGACCCGCTGGTGGATAAGTATCTGGAATATCTTCTTCAAAAGTAAGCGTTGCTGTTTTACCAGGATTCAAAGCATTTACGTCTTTACTTCCTACAAAATAATCATTCTCATCAAAATGCTTATCCGTCGATAGATAGAATCCAATCGTACTAGCTGGCGCGTGTTTTTGACC
>JBCCRX010000461.1:0-5004 GCA_039201015.1 Bacteroidota bacterium
GCAGAAAAATCGCAATCCGCCTTAGGCGGACATAAGACTTTTTCTAACGAAAAGTAGCGTAAAACCTGTTCGCCTAAGGCGTAAAGATGAAGTCAAGAACCTCAGGTTATTTGTGCGTCGTTCCTAAGACTTAGTTTTTTGCAGAAAACGGTATGTACCTCTTTATTTTTGAGTTTTACTTAAGTGGTCACGCAGATTTATTTTTAAGATATGTCATATTTTGGTTTTTGAGAACAACCTCATAATTGTTTAATAACCAGCTTTTTATCAAAGTCAAATATGACATATCTAGTATTCGATTAATTTTGTCCAAGTACTTACTTTTAGGAGAAAACCCTTTTAAAGGAGAGTACCGATTTGCAGTATCCCCACGAATGGCTATCTGAATCTCAATAGACTTAAGGCAGTCGCAAAGAGGCGGCTCTTGTGTAAGTTGTCAATGATGTTTATTTGTTTACCGCCAACTTCTTAGCCCACAGCTTGTTTTTTGCAAGATTCAGCAAAAAGTAAAACTACACTTTATCCTTAGTGTTTACTATTCATCCGTATATTTGATAGCATATGAACAAAAAGCATCAAGATATTCAAGCAATCATGGACTTAGTTGCGGTGCGTACCCTTGTGGAAATCGCATGGCATTCGGAGGAGGTGGAGTCATCAGAATCTACCGCTGTTCCTTCATCAGATATAGAGGAACAGGAAGTACTTGGAAATCATCAGTCTGATTCTAGTGTAAGAGAAGAAAAAACGATTGGCTTCTATTTTCGTCTAGCTAGGCTTTTGCGGCAATTTTTTAGGGAAAGAAACCCCTTGAGACTTTGATGATTAGTACCATTTCATTTACCAAGCAGACACAAGGAAAGCGGCAGGTTGGTTTAGGCTGTTGTAGCTTGTTCGTTAGTGATTTTAATCATTCTTACCAGTGGATTTTTTCTTACGTTCGCCCTGTTTGTGCCTTTATAGGTGCATTTATTTTGATGTTCACTAGTAAGTTAATCATTACCTTTACGTACTCTATTCACTGCAAAATCAAATACATCCGTTCGATTGTAATGCCCAGTAACATCTAGCGACATGCTTTCTGCGTAGACTCGGTCTAGTTCTCTTAGCTCATAGTAAATATTGTCTTGTGTTTTTACTTGTGGTTGTAGTAAATATTTTCCGTCTGGACCAATGATGCAACTAGCACCTTTCAACAAAAATTTATCTACTCGACCTTTAAGCGAATCGGGTAATTCCAGTTCCGCTGGTACATCTTTTACTTGCATGGTCTGGCCAACTGCAATGACAAAACAACGCCCTTCAAAGGCATAAGTACGACTAGCAATTTGTAGCATTTCATGGACATTGGGCCAAAGCGCAATGTGAATTAATTCTCCGCTTTCGTGCATTGCCATACGCGCTAGTGGCATCCAGTGTTCCCAACAAATCAAAGCTCCAATGCGACCAACAGCGCTTTTCACAGATTTTAAGCCAACAGCGTCGCCAGTTGCATACAGCAATTTTTCGGTAAAAGTGGGCATCAATTTTCGGTGATGATTCAGTAAGGTTCCATCACTATCAAAGATCAAAAAAGCATTATAAATGCTACGGTTACCAATACCTTTTGCGACTACTTCATTGATACCAATAACCAGAACTTGTTGGTATTTCTTTGCCCATTTGCTTAATTGCACAACTTCTTTTCCAGGTACTTGCACCCCGTTTTTATACATACGCGCAAAGACTTTTTTGGTAGGTGCATGATCCCAAAGTCCTATCTTTGGGCAGTAATCCAACCAAACGGGATAACCACTCAGCCAAGTTTCTCCAAAAACGACCAATTCCGCTCCATGTTCCGCAGCTTCCGCCATTTTTTGTTTCACCTTTTTCATACAAGCTGGTAGGTCAAAGTGGGGCGGTGTGTCTTGTACAATGGCAACTTTGATGCTTTCCTTCATGAAATTTTTACCATTACTAAGTACACTGTAAACTAAGTTTGTTTTAATATTGAGAAGCGAGAAATTCCTTAGAATTTCGAGCTTTAAAAAACCTATCTGCCGCCGTCTTCGACGGCGGCGAAAAAGGGGTGAGGGAGAAAAAAGGGTTTTAGCAAAACCCTTTTTTCTCCCTCAAACTCCCCTATTTAAAATACAAAGAAATTTAGTTTACAGTGTACTAAGGAACCAGAAGTCAAATTGAAAAAATGAGATTTTTCTGTCAGGATGTCAGAGATAGAGTACGTACAACTCGCCAATCAACAATCTCTTCTTATATCTACCAATTTCCAGCAGGCAACGATCTGACTTCTGCTTTCTAAAAATGTTGGGTAGTGCTGTGATGCAACTAATTAAGAATACTACACTACTCCAACAAGAGATGAAGACTGCTACATCTTCAATTGACTTATTGTATCAAAAACGGGCGGAAAATGCTCAGGACGCACTTCTTGTTTGGCTGCCAGATGTCCGATGTGATACAATTCTCTAGCATTTTCCCCTTTCGTAAAATCGACGATGTCCTCTACCTTTTTTTCACTCATAGTAGCGTATTTGGAATCCAAAGCCGATAGCGTCTCTTTGTCCAAGAAAGTATTGTATCGTGAATAGCTACACAAGGGTTCTGCGCCTAGAAATTCTTCGCTCAAGTCTTCCATAACTCGGTCGAAACGCTGTGGAGTGGGTGAAGTTGAGATCATTTGCATGATAATTTCATTGTATTGAGTCGAATCAGAAAGCATCATGTTTGGAATAGCCGTTGCCCAATTGAGTGTATTCCAATCTTTTACATCTTTTAGATCAAATTTAGTGACTGCTTTCCCCGTTCCTACAGAAACGACCATGATATCTTCTGGTCCAGCTTCCCATTTGTAGCCGTAAGCACTAATACGCGCCATCATCAATAACCAAAGCGCAGGATTATTGGCAGGACTAATGCCGCCATCAGTAAAAATACCTTCCACGATTGCTTCATCTTCTTCTGAACCCGCTTTTATGGGCACAGGTCGGAAAAAAGTGGGCGCGGCGGCACTCGCCCTGATGGCTGCCCAAAGTTTGATTTTTTTGTTGTATTCGTAGTAAGGAAAATTTGGATTGTTATTCAGCGTCCAAAGGCTTTGGGTATCCACTCGCTTGGCAAAAACACAAAGTCCTGTTTTTACCACTTCATCGCCTAGCTTGATTTCTCCAAAAGTTTGTTGCAAGCCTTCTTCTAGTGCCTTCGGACTGAATTTCGCACCCGTGAGTGCACCCAAAAAATTAGACTTTCCAAAAATGGTTGCCCCCAACTCGAAATAACGTTCTTTGATGTCCTCTACGGACATACCGACTGCTAGACAACCCGCAATGATAGAACCCGTACTAGTGCCACCAATCAGATCAAAGTATTCACTTAGTCTATAATCTGGATTTTGGTAGCGTTCGCGTAGGATTCGCTCTATTTCAGTAAGGTAGCCTAAAGCCAACGCACCTCGGATACCTCCACCATCTAATGCTAAAATTTTCTTGGGTTGTTTTGCTTCAAAACGTGTTTTCAATTGATAACTCATAGTTATAAGATTTTTGATTAATGGGCAAAAATAGTCTAGTTGGCTGTACTTACACAATAGTTAATTGGGTTTTTCGAACCATAGAGACCTTTAGAGTAGCAAGCCGCAAAACAAAGCATACTTTTCGCTATTCCACCAAATGATCTTCAAGTGAGCTAGCGCCTTCTGCTCCTGCTTTATTCAAACCCGTCACTTCTGCGAAAGCAATATACTGCATGCACATGGCGGCAGGAATGGTAAATAAGACACCGACACCAAAACCGATAACTCCTATACCTGCAATGAGACCAACCACGAATAAAAAGCCAAATACCATCCACCAGTTTTTGGTGACTATTTTTCGGCTCGCTTCCATAGCTTCCCAAAACTGCATCTTGTAAAAGACCACAAAATAAGGTGCCCAAGCCCAAGCTACACCGATGTATATGAGAGGAATCATGAAAGCTAGTATTCCAATGATCAGTGTGGGAATAGCAACATCTTCTATATCGAAAGCTCCACCTGAGAAGAGCTCGCCTAAACCAAAAGAAGTAAATCCAACTATCCCTAATGGAATCAAAGCGGCGGTCATGAGGAGTAGCGTAATGACAGACACTAGGAGCAATTGTACAAAATGATCGAAGCCTTTGAAAAATTCTCCAAATCCTTGATGCTGATTTTTGATGATGTTGTAGCAGACAATGGCCCAACCCACAGAAAGGGCAGGCGAGACAATAATAGAACTACCTGGCACAAAGTTAGTAGCAAACATGATCGCCATATAAATAATCGTGTAACCAACAAAGCCACCAATGTCTTTTTTGAATAGATCAAAACCAGCCGAAATGTAGTCGGATAAATGAAAAGCATAACCTTCCGCAGCCAATCTTTCTAAGTGTGGATAATCATTGAGTTTCTTGTTCATAAATTTTGTTTTAATTTGTTTATTCTCAAATGTACGGAAATATTGTCGTTTGGTTTTAGGAACGACGCACAAATAACCTCAGATTCTTGACTTCATCTTTACGCCTTAGGCGAACAGTTTTTGCGCTACTTTTCGTTAGAAAAAGTCTTATGTCCGCCTAAGGCGGATTGCGATTTTTCTGCTTCCATTAGCACAAAAATATCTTGTCAAGAACCTCAGTTTATTCCTCCCTCGTTACTTAGCCGAACGAAGTAAGATGTAAATATAATGTCTCTTTTAAAGTAAGTATTATAGGTAAGCTAGATTTACTAAATTCTTATTCTATTGAACGATAATTTTTCGTAATACATAGAATATAGATTAGGAGTATCTTGTCCATACGTGACTTAGTTTCAGATTTTGCTGGCATCGAACCGATTCAAATTGAACACACCTGTAGTCAGCGACTTACACATTAAAGAAAATTATTACTCAGTAGAATACTAAATTCTAAAAATTTAGCAAATCTACGTTTAAGCGTATTTAATAGCGTGATTTTTAGGTAATACGCTTAACTAGTATTACAACTTTAGAA
>JBCCRX010000462.1:0-4968 GCA_039201015.1 Bacteroidota bacterium
AAAGAAATTCAGTCTTGGCTTTTTTGGTTCTTTTTGTGCTAAGACAAAAAGAACATGTTATTTCCTGAAATCGTACAGCTAGATCACAAAAATTTTCAAAGAACCAAATAATTTAACGATTTGGACTTGATCTTTTGCCGACTATTAGTACTTAAAAAATGAGCCATAGCCCTGCTATCAAGCCAAGCTTGTGCAATGACACAAAAGGCTTGAAGTACTTATATTCAACAAAATCTCTAACTCCAATTTCGATACCTTATTATTTTAGCATTACTTAGTTAGGATTTAGAAATGTCATTTTTTGCTCTAAACTGCAAGGATAATTCCCAAATTTAGGTTCAAAAATGACATTTCTAGCTCCCCGATTGGTAAAATCTTCCAAATAAGAAATTACTGGCTTCAAACATGTTCTAAGGGAACTTGTAAAAAATTCCCTAAATCAATGACTTCAACAAAAGCTCTACTTTTCTTCTTCGCGCTCGACTTACTGGAATCGCTTCATTTTGAATGTAAACTTGCTGATGGTCCCAACGATTGATTTGCTTTACATTGATGGCAAATGCTCGATGTGTTTGAATAAATTGCTCAGCAGGCAAACGATATAAGATTTCTTTTAAAGAGGCTCGTTGCAAAATCCTTCGACCATTCTCAAGTACGATACTCACATAAACATGATCTACTTCTAGATAAAGAATATCTTTAATGGGAACAGCGTGGCAGCTCGTTCCATCATTGAATTTCACGGTACTACTTTGTTGCTGTTTTACTTGATGCGCGTACATTGCCATTTCCATAGTGGTGTAGAGACTAGCTTTTTGGACAGGTTTAGTTAAGTAGCCAGAAGGAAAAGTGCATTTTGCAGCATTGATACTTTGGATATCCAATTGAGAAGATAAGAAAATGAAAGGAGAAGAGTGATTTTGCCCCTGTATGAAACGCGCTACATCAATGCCCGTTTTAGTGCCATTCAGTCGAATATCTAGAAATGTAATATCTGGCTGCTCTTCTAGGTACATTTTAGTGGCTTCTTCGTAAGAGATTGCCATTCCTATTACTTGATGTCCATTTTTCTGTAGATAGCGTTTAAGGATGTCTGCGATGATAATTTCATCTTCTACGATGAGTGCGCGGTAGTATTGCATAATGGTGTGTTAGACTACTGGACATTTTGATAAAATCAGCCTTTTCTTTTTGTCTTGATGCAAAAAGAAACAAAAAAATCAAGACTTAATTTCTTTCTTAACGTTCCAAAAGTGCTGAAAAGACTAAACAAAATAAACTCGCCCTAACGATTGATTTTCAATACTTTAATTTACGACTGCGCCTATTTTAAACTTCTATTTGAACCAGTTTTGGCTCATACAGTATTTTGTTCTTAACGTCTCTTCAGCACTTTTTCCACTAAAAGAAATGAGGTCGTTTACACCTAAATTTAAAAATGTCCAATAGTGTAATGGTGTGTTCCCTTATTTTGTGTCTAAAATGCTAGTGTTCCTTTTCTGTTTTTCTCTTTGAAAAAGATTTCATAGACCGCTCCGTTATCATTTCTGCTAATCAATCTTCCATTCAATTGACGGCTCATGCTATTCAGTAGATAAGTCCCCAATCCACCCGTTCTTTCTTCCAATTGCCCTTGCGGAAATCCTGGTCCGTTGTCGCGATAGGTGATGCGATAACCTTCGGTATCCACTTCTAGGCTGATAGCTATTTTAAGTCGCTGTCCAAAGTTGTTGGCGTACTTTAGGCTATTCGTTAGTAGTTCATTGAGCATCATGCCCACTGGCATTAGAGTTTCTAAATTGAAATGACGATTGCCTATGTCCAACTGAAAGATAGGTTGATTATTTTGCGCGCTAAAGTTGCTAAAATGTTGGCATAGGTTTCGAGTATAGTCCAGCAAATTGATGAGGCGAACGCCTTCCTTCTGATACAACATTTCGTGAATGGCTGCCATGCTGTGTATCCTATTAGACATTGCATCCAAACTTTCCAAAGCCACTTTATCTTCAATTTCTTCGCTTTGAAGCTCTACCAAACCAATAAGCGTTTGTAGGTTATTTTTGATCCTGTGATGCACTTCGCGCTGCAAAGCCACTTGATGCTCCAGTGAGTCAGAAAGTTCTTGATTGACTTGATGGAGTGCAGCCGCTTGCTGGTTAGTCTTTTTATTCGCGATTCGTAATCTACGGTAATGATAAAGCAAGCAGCTAGCGAACAAAATAAGGAAAACATTGAATAGCAGCAACGACTCTTTTCTATTTTTTTCGACTTTGAGTAAATGAGCCCGACGCGCTATTTCCTGTGTGTTTCTATCTATTTTCTTTTGCTTTTCTGCTGTCAAAATGTTAACAGCTTCCGCTGATTCGACCACACGAGCTTTTGCTTGCTCCGAGTTAATATTAGTTTTAGGTATTCTTGTTTGCCCCGTCAACAATTTTGTACAAAACAAGAAGCAAACAAGCAACATAGTTTTTGCCAGATAGTGTTTCATTAGTAGTGCTAAGTAGTTTTCGATTTGATTTGGTATGGGGTTGGGGCATACCCTTAAACTGCATTCATTTGCCTGCTTGGCTTTTGATTGTTCTGAGTTAAATAATGAGCCTGCCTGAACTATTGTTAGGCACAAAATTCATTTTTTCTCTTGCTTCCATATACCAATGACTTACTTCAACGCCAGCCCGATTCCTTCAAAATTGTAAAAGGTCTTTTACCAAATTGCTTTTCAAATTGTTGGATAAAATAGCTAGTATTGACGTATCCAATTGCCCTTGCAGTTTCTCCTACCGTTTTGTACTTTCCATATCGAAGGTAGTTCATGGCTCGTTTCAAGCGATGCTGTCGCAAATATCGCTGCGGTGATAAACCCGTAAATTCTTTCACTTTTCTAGACAAGTGCCGCTCACTCAATTCAAAAATCTCTGCTAGCCTTTGATTATTGAGCGTTGCGTCCGCGATATGCTCGCTTAGTGCTTTATTGAGTTGATACATCCATTGCCTTTTACTATTATTGCTAATATCTTTTCCTTGTGTTTTCATATAACTTAACTGCTTGTTTTCATGAAACAAAGATGCCAAAAATAGCTTATTTCTGCCAAAGACAAGGGTGTTTTCCTACCATATTTTTTCACGTTAAAAAATATTTTAATTATCTGAAAATCAATAATATAAATTCAAATAAAAACACAAAAAAATATCTATATAAGCCTAATTTAGAGCATGTCAGTAATCTAAAGAAGATTTGCTTCACTAAGGACAGCCGTTTCATCTGTCATTGCTTCACATGGTCGCATCAGCCTCGCGCCTGCTTCACATTTATATTTAAAACCTAGGCATGTACGAAGTCTTGAAATTTTTAACATTTAGCTTATGGCAATGCTGAATAGAGCTTAAAAATCGTTCAATAAGTATGTTCAAGTTTTTTTCTTTGGATGGAAACACAAATTTTCCCTGGTTTTTTGAAGAAAAATCAGGGAAAATTTGTGTTTCCGTCCAAAGAACTCCTTGATTTTTTTCTGCGAAAAAATTCTTTTAGAATGAGCATAGATTAAAAAGTGGATAGGAGTGAAGTAGAAATACCAAAAATTAGCACGCTAAAAGGTAAATAGGCAATAGTTATTTTCTTGCTAATTGAAAGTTGAACTTTCAATTAGCAAGAAAATAACTATATTTGAGCATGATAGTAGCAAGAAAAATAGCCGAAAGGGTGAAAACTGTTGCAAAGCAAATGCCTGTCATCAGTATAACAGGGCCTCGACAGTCTGGTAAAACAACACTTTGCAGGCATTTATTCACAGACTATTTCTATGCAAACTTAGAGAATCCCGAAACCAGAGCCTTTGCTCAAGAAGACCCGAAGAGATTCATATTGCAGGGCGAAAGCGGTATGATAGTTGACGAGGCACAGTATGCTCCTTCTTTATTTTCTTACATACAAGCAAGAGTTGATGAAACTAAAAAAAATGGAACTTATATCTTGAGTGGTTCGCAGAACTTCTTATTTATGGAAAAGATAACGCAGAGCCTTGCGGGTCGAGTTGCCGTTTTTCATTTATTGCCTTTTAGCTTAGAAGAAATCGAATCAACTGTTTATTTTCCTGAAGCAGCTTCAAACTTCATATTAAAAGGAGCTTATCCTCGTATATACGACCATAACATTGACTTGGAGATATTCTTTCCTTCATACATACAGACCTATGTAGAACGAGATATTCGGCAGTTGATCAACGTGAAAGATTTACAACAATTTCAGCTTTTTCTGAGGATTTGTGCAGGAAGAGTAGGTCAACTTTTCAATCAAAGTGCTATTGCTAACGAAATTGGATTAACGCATACAAGCGTAAGAAAATGGCTGTCTTTGTTACAGACCAGTTTCATTACTTACACGCTGCCGCCCTACTTTAGGAACTTTAAGAAGCGTCTGATCAAGACTCCCAAGCTCTACTTTTACGATACTGGGCTGGCGTGCTATCTTTTGGGCATCAGAACACTAGAAGAACTAGAAACGCATTACGCAAAAGGTGCATTATTTGAGAATTTTATCATTACAGAGGTGATGAAAAATTTCTACAATAGAGGAGCGCAACCACCATTGTATTTCTGGAGAGATCGGACTGGAAATGAGATAGATTTATTGATAGATGTAGGAGGGAAAATGTATCCAATAGAAATCAAATCTTCCCAAACTATCCATACTAAGTTTTTCAAGAATATTAAATTCTTCAATAAAATAACAGCAAACGATCCTTCGCTAGCCACTATAATTTACGGTGGTGATTTAGATCAAAATAGAAGTGCGGGAAATGTAAAAAGTTGGAAAAATATTCCTAATTAGGGAATGTGTAATAAATAAAGTACCCAAATTTTTAAGAATTATCGCGAACTAATACAAGGCGCGAAGAGGGAAGATAGCCTGTGTTACCTGACTGATGAGCAAGGCAGTAGTAGTTTGGGAGAAAATTAAAAATGGGT
>JBCCRX010000463.1:0-4938 GCA_039201015.1 Bacteroidota bacterium
AGATAATGCCGTAGGCATTGGTCATCAAGTAGATGTGGATGGACTACAAGCGACTGCTATTGGTTCTAATGCAGTCGTTTCAGGCATGAATTCCACAGCCATTGGCTACCAATCTAGTGTCGCAGCCAACAATGAGATTTTCCTAGGCAATAGCTCCATTACTTCTATAAGTGGCGTTGTCAACTGGACAGCTACTTCAGATGGGCGCTTCAAGAAAGACATCCAAGAAAATGTAATCGGTTTAGATTTCATCAATCGTTTGCGACCTGTCACCTACAATTATGATGCAAAAAAGCTACATACTCAAAAGGGTTATGATACGGAAAGTTTAGCAGCAGCCTTGTCCGAAAAAGAACAAGTACGCTATTCTGGTTTCATCGCACAAGAAGTAGAAGCAGCAGCAAAGCAATTGGGCTATGATTTTAGTGGTGTAGATGCACCTCAAAATGAAGAAGATGTTTATGGTTTGCGCTATGCAGAGTTCGTTGTCCCATTGGTGAAAGCAGTACAAGAATTGAGTGAAGAAAATGCAGCAAAAGGCAAATTAATTGCACAACAAGCCGCAGAATTGGCTACTTATAATAAGCTATTGGGGGATTTGACCGCTGAAGTAGAAGCATTGGAAGTAGATGAGAACAAGAGCAAAGCAGTAGTCGTGAAGCAATAAAATAACTTGATATTTTAACAATCAAATCATGCTCCAAACATGCTCTTACTACAATTACATTCTTTGTAGTTGACATGAAGAAGACACCTATGGTTTACGCTACGCAGAATTTGTTGTACCACTCATTAAGACGGTGCAAGAACTGGATACTGCAATCGAAAAGCGTAGCAATGAAATAGAGGAAATGAAAGCAAAACTGTCAAAATTGAAAGATTTGGGGGTATGTTTGCAGGCATTGGAGATGAAGAAATCCGTATCTTACGAGCAAAATTAGAACACTTGTAAAAAATTACTATTATGAAAAAGATACTGACTTTCACATTTGTACTATTTGTAACCTTTCATTTTATACATGCGCAAACTTTCAACGAAATTTTAGGTAGCGAATCAGGAAATACTAACGCAGGTGAAAACATTACCTTCGGAGATCGAAATGTTCTGATTGGAGATTCTACAGGTGTTAGCTTAGAATTTGGTAGTGGAAACATTCTTATGGGTTATCGAGCAGGGCGAAATAACACCACTAGTCAAAATGTATTCATTGGCGAAAATGCTGGTTTTATGAATACGGGTGGAACAGATAATGTATTCATTGGAGCGGAAGCAGGCAGATTGAACACAGGATCTGATAATACTTTCATTGGCACAGAAGCGGGGGAAAGTAATACTTTAGGTAGGCAAAATACCTTCATAGGCGAAGAAGCAGGTTTCGGCAATACAATTGGCAGACAGAATACCTTTATTGGAGAAGATGCAGGAACTAGTAATACAGAAGGTAACGATAATACATTTATAGGAACACAAGCAGGACGCTCAACGACTACAGGAAGAGGAAATACTTTCATTGGAGCAGATGCCGAAGCTAATTTTTCAAGTAGTATTTATCCAGATTTTGTACTTGTAACAGGAGCAGCAGGACAAGACAATGCTACAGGTTCTTTAAATACTTACATTGGCGCAGGAGCAGGCGTAGATAGTAGAACCGTAAATGCCAATACTTTTATAGGTTATGGTGCCGGAGGCAATACCGAAAATGTAGGAGAATGCACTTTTGTGGGTGCTTATGCAGGTTGGGACAATAATCGAACTGGAGGCGTAGGAGCATTTCGAGGCGCACATAATACTTACCTTGGTTTTGGAGCAGGAGGAACCAACCGAGATGGTAGCGATAATGTAGGCATTGGACATGGTGCTAACTTTGTAGAAACGGGCAATGGAGAGACTCAAAACATGAGAAATGTTTTCATTGGTAGTAGTGCAGTCATAAATAGAGCTAATGATGCTGTGCTAATTGGATACAGATCTGTAATAGACAATAATGCGAATAGGACGGTCGCTATAGGCTCAGGAGTAGATGCAGCAGGTCAGCGAAGTGTTGCCATAGGCTATTTAACCAATTTAGAACCAGCCGCAGACGATGCTATATGTATTGGTAACTTGGCAGATGTTCAAGCATTGCAAGCAACTGCAATTGGCTCAAATACTGTTGTTTCAGGCACAAATTCTACTGCCATCGGCTACCAAGCAAGTGTAGCTGCCAATAATGAAATTGTATTGGGCAACAGTTCCATCGCTTCCATTGGTGGCGTCGTCAACTGGACGGCTACTTCTGATGGTCGTTTCAAGAAAAATGTGCAAGAAAATGTAATTGGTTTGGACTTCATCAATCGCCTGCGTCCTGTGACTTATAATTACGATGCCAAAAAACTTCATACCCAAAAAGGCTTTGAAACGGAAACTTTAGCTGATGCTTTAAATCAAAAAGAAGCAGTGCGCTATTCAGGTTTTATTGCACAGGAAGTAGAAGCGGCTGCTGAGCAATTGGGTTATGATTTTAGTGGAGTAGATGCGCCGCAAGATGAAGCAGATATTTATGGTTTGCGCTATGCAGAGTTTGTAGTGCCTTTGGTAAAAGCGGTGCAGGAGTTGAGTGCAGAAGTAGATCAAAAAGATAAGCGTATAGCGGAGCTAGAAGCGCAACAAGCAGCAGAATTAGCAGCTTACAAAAAACTGTTGGGTGATTTAACGGCTAGAGTAGAGGCGCTGGAAGTGAAAGAAGGCGCAGAGCTATCAGCCGCTACAGAAAATAAATAACGATCTGTTTTAACGAAACCACTGGTAGCCAGGACTGTTTCATTCTCCGATGTTTGAAGTTTCTTAACTTCAAACCTTTTATCGGCTCGTTTCCAAACGAGCAAAACAGCATTCAATCGTTAGGAAACGGTAGGATAGTGGTATCAAGTTAGGACGTGTCTGCCTTAGGTTGAAACTTTATACATCGTAAAATAGAATGAAATAACCATGCTAGTAGTAATCATGAAAATCCTCTAATCCTGTTAATTCTGATTCAGACAAAAAATAAAACTTATGAAAAAGACATTCTTTACCCTTGCATCACTTCTCTTTGCAAGTATGATCTACAGCCAAGTCAGCACCATAGGCGCAGAAACCCAAGTCAACACAACAGTTGCCAATTCCCAACAAAATCCAGCCATTGCCGTCGATTTGAATGATAATTTTGTGATCGTCTGGGAAAGTCTCAATCAAGATGGCTCAGGCTATGGTATTTATGCACAGCGTTATAGTAGTGCGGGAGCAGTAGTAGGTAGTGAAGCCCAAATTAACACCACGACCAGCAACGATCAACGCTTTCCAGCAGTCGCCATAGATGATGCAGGTAATTATACCGTCGTTTGGCAAAGTTTAGGGCAAGATGGCGACGGCTGGGGCATTTATCAACGACGCTTTGATAATACAGGAACAGCACTGACAGGAGAAGTTTTGGTGAATACAACAACGGCAGGGCAACAACGATTTGCTGACATTGCTATGGACGATGATGGAGATTATGTAGTTGTTTGGGAAAGTGAATTCGATGTTTATCTACAACGCTATAATAATGCTGGGGTGGCACAAGGAACAGAAAGTATCATTAATGCGACCACTGCTAATTCTCAAAACTATCCCGCTGTAGCCATAGATAGTGATGGTGATTTTGTAGTCACTTGGCAAAGCTTAAATCAAGATGGCGACGGTTATGGTGTTTATGCGCAAACCTACAATGCCGCCGCCGCCGTGCAGACGAGTGAGTTCTTAGTCAATACAACGACTACAAACAATCAACTCAGCCCAGATATCGCCATGGATATGGATGGTAATTTCAATATTGTTTGGGTGAGTAATTTACAAGATGGCAGCCAAGAAGGTATTTATGCACAGCGATTCAACAGTGCTGGAACACCACAAGGCAGTGAATTCCTAGTCAATACCACCACTACGGGCGCACAAGACAATCCAAGCATCAATATGACCATGACTGGTGATTTCATTGTTACTTGGAACAGCTATGATCAAGACGGCAATCGCTTCGGCACTTATTTCAAAGGCTTCAACCTAGCAGGTATTGTTTCCAATCCAGAAACACTAGTCAATACCACAACGACTAACTTTCAGCAATTCGCAGCAGTCGGATTAAATGCCAAAACCACCGCCACCATCGTCTGGCAAGATGGAGACCGCAATACAGCTGGTAGTGTTGATGGAGATGATTACACGATTGTTTTACAACGATATGACGTAGTGGCACTACCTGTAGAACTCTTATCTTTCACTGCCAAAGCTACCGATACAGAGCAAGTGCTACTTCAATGGCAAACGAGCAGTGAACTGAACAACAAAGGTTTTGAGTTAGAACGCGGTACTAACGGAAAAGAATGGAAAGCCATTACTTTCATTAAAGGTGCAGGTACAAGTTTAGAAACTCAAGAATATGAATATCTAGACCAGCAGCCATTTAAAGGCATCAACTATTACCGACTAAAACAAATGGATGTAGATGGTGCGTTCGAGTATTCAGAAATTCGAGTGGTCAAATTAGGGAAATTCAATCTAAGCATTGCGCCCAATCCAGTTCAGGACGTACTCTACTTTACTTTTGATGATATTAAGGAGATACAGAATATTCAACTATACAACAATGCGGGGCAGTTAGTCAAAGAAGTAAGTTCTTTTGATGGGCAAATTAACATGCAAGAATTGAACACAGGTATTTATATTTTGGTCGTTCATACTGCTGCCGAACGCTTTGAGGTGCGAGTGGTGAAGCAGTGAATTTTGACTGCCATTATCCGTTAAGAGCATGTTTGGAGCAGGATTGAACTATAAATCAGCAGTTTGCGGTTCTGACAAGGTGAAAAATTAATTGCATATCTGGATACGGAGTTTATTTTTCATGCAGTCAGGTTCGTAAAATGTTGGTTTATAGGAAAATA
>JBCCRX010000464.1:0-4932 GCA_039201015.1 Bacteroidota bacterium
CAAATTTTGAGCGAGTTATTTTTTCTTGTAAAAGTGCTTCAAAATCGTTGCATAGCAGTAGTTACGGAACTATTTTTAAGTATTTTTAGAAGGAAAAAGAGCCGTTCAAAAATGTCGATTATTTAAGCACACCTACTTATTATTTTTGTTAAAATGATATTTCAGTTATTTTGTCTGAAATAAAAAATTTATATTTGGTAGGACAAGATAATTGTTCTTGAGCAAACACTATAAACAAGACGAGAAACATGATCAAAATCGCTTTCATAGAAGATAATCATGCCTACCGCAAAAGTCTGCAAGCATCCATTCGCCTACAGCCAGATATTCAAGTGTTATTGGCAGTAGATAGTATAGAAGCCTTTTTTAAACGTATCAATGACCGCATCCACTTAGACGTCATCTTTTTAGATATTGACTTGCCAGGGCAATCAGGACTGGAAGGACTGCCGACAATCAAAAAGAGATTTGATAAAAGTGAGATCATTATGCTTACAGGCATAGAACAAGAAAAAACCCTCTTAAAAGCTTTTCACAATGGCGCCACAGGTTACTTAGTAAAAAATTTTACGGCAGTGCAGTTGCCCAAATTCATTAAGGTATTGCAAGCAGGTGGTGCGCTTATTTCTCCTTCGATGGCAAGAAATTTAATCACACATTTTCAACCTAAGCACAAAGATTTTGACTTATTGACAGCGCAAGAGCTAAAAATTTTGCAGCTTATTTCAGATGGATATACTTACGATGAAGTTGCCTATTTCTTGAACATCAGCACGCATGGTGTAAAGTATCACATTAAAAAGATATACAAGAAACTAGGGGTCAGTAAAAAAATAGAAGCCATTAATATCTACAAGCATGCAAAGACTGCTTATGTCTAAGTTGACCTTGTTCTTTTGTTTCCTAGGACTTACAGCTTTTGCTAATCGCGACTGGAAAGAAGTGCCCGCTACTACTAGTTCTGTAGAATACTTAGAAGAACAAATTTCACTTGCGGCACAAGGTCACTTAACCTATAGAGCAGGCGACCTATATAAGCTGTGCGACCGTGCTTTTGAAGCGGTGATTGTTGCGCAGAAACGCGATGATAGAATCACGATGGCCAGGCTGTGGATTTTGATTGCGAGGGCTTTAGAGCTAGAGCGCGACTTTACCACTGCCATAGCTGCCTATGAAGAAGCGGCTTGGTTGTATAGAAATTTGAGAGATAAGCGTAGAGAATTGGATTGCATATTCCGAGTAATGAAAATTCACTACGAGCAGCTACAAGATTTAGATGCTACGCTTGAGGTAGTAGATAAGGTATTGAACCAGAAAAACTACCTCATCGAAAATCGTTTATACGATCAAATGCTCTTTTCCTATTGCAAAAAAGGTGAAATTTATGCTCAAAAGAATAAGATAGACAGTAGTGAGTACTATCTTTCAAAAGCGGTAGTATTTGATGAACATTATCCCACTAGCAATTATGCTTTAGCTTACATTCCACTCATTAACAATATATTAGATCGACAAGATTACTACAATGCCATATATTACTCCGAGCAGTTTACTTTGAAAGCTCAAAAAGACCAGCATCCAGAAAATGAAATGTGGAGCTGGAATCTACAAGCCAGACTTTATGCAGATTTAGGTATTTATAAAAAAGCGGAGACTGCATTTGAGCAAGCTACTCGCTTAGCGGTGCAACTAAACAATTTTGAACAAGCCAAACAATTTGAACTCAAAAAACTGACAGCGCAATATTATCAGCAACAAAACGACTCCACCCTATTTCGTGAAATCGAAACTTTAACTCAAAAACTCATAAGCAGCAATTCCTGCCTTGATGATCCAAGCGTACTCATTGATTTGTACATTGATGAGGGCGCATTTGATATTGCAGTCTCCCTGACCGATCACTATATTAATTGTACCAGAGCAAGTCAGCACCTTTTTCATAAGGGAAAAGCCGAGGCAAAGAAAATGACTCTACTCTTCCATATGGGAAAATACGAAGCGGTATCAGCCAACGCAGTTGCTACCTACCAATTAGCACAACAAATTCAAAGTCCTTTGTTACTTGCTGATTTGGAAATGATTTTAGGGCAAATTGAAGCAAATAAAGGAAATTCTGAACAGGCAGCACGCTTTTTTCAAAAGGCTAAAAGGAACAGCAATAAAATAGAAAGTCTGAAACTCCAAAATGTTAAACTTTTGACCAAACGCCTGTCAGAACAGGAAAAGCAGCTTGCCCTTTTGTCAAAGGAAAAGGAATTGTTGCGCCTAAAACAAGAGCGAACTAGCATAGCCAATATTTTGATTAGTTTGGCATTTATTAGCCTATTCATCGTTTTTTTGTTATGGCGAAGTAGGCGTAAAATACTCATTTCTAATCAGCAGATCAAGTATGAACTCAACGAAAATATTTATCTATTGGCAGAAGAACTTAGCACAAATAAACTGCAACTTTCCGAAGCCACCCAGCAAGCTATTAATCAACAAGAAGATATACTTTCCAATTGGTCGGAAGAAGTCATTCAATTGTCTAAAGCTGATGCCAATCCGCTCTTGATTGGTCGCCAGTTGGGTCGTTTACAGAATATCTTGAAAATGCGGTTGCAGCAGCAAGAAGAGATGATGATGAATGTGCGAGCAGTAGCAGCCCAAAAAGAAGAGGAGCTAAAGTCTTTTAATTATATGGTGGGGCATGACTTGAAAATGCCACTTTCCACTGCGAACAACTTTGTCCATATATTGCTCAATAGCAAAGACAAGCTAGATGAAGACACCCTTTTCTATCTGTACGAATTCAAAAAGTCTTTGCACGAAATGGATGCTATGATAGACGGTATCAATCGATATACCAAGATAGATCACATCCAGCTTCTAGAAAAAGAAATTGAGCTAGGACAACTCATCAAACTCCTGGTGTATCGAACAAAAAAAACACTTCCTAATGTTGCTAAAGTACATTTTGAAATCGCCAATTCCTTTCCTATTATTAAAGGCGATATGTTGCTCATCCAGCAAGTTTTGATCAATCTAATTAGCAACGCGGTGAAGTTCAGTGCGCCCACCCGAAAACCAGCAATTAAGATTTACAGCCAAACACAAATGAATTATCATATCTTGAAGGTAGAAGATAATGGAGTCGGAATTCCTGACCTGAAACGAAAGAAAATATTTGAATTGTTTCAGCGGGCTCACGAGCGCGAAGAATTTGAAGGAACAGGCGTAGGGCTCACCATTGTCCAACGAATTATGCAAAGACATGGGGGTAAAGTACAAGTGAAAAGCAAAGTAGGTATTGGCACATGCATTAGTTTATTTTTTCCAAAGTCTTAATTGGTTCTAAATACCAACGACCAAATGTCCCTTGCTCCATATGCTTTAAAACGACAGGTGACCAATTTTCATGCCCATTTGTACTCAGGAATAGATCATTGTATTGTTTAGAAGCGAAGCGAGCTTTTCCTTCTACTACGATTACTTTCCACTTTTGATGATCTAGATTTTTATATTTACTCAAAAGAGCAGGGCTTTCAGACTGAATACCAAGACTAACAACAAGCTCTTCTTTGAATACTGGATGAAGTGTACACCACTCCTTATTAATGTGGTTGATTCGCCATTTTTGATTGCTCCAATTATTACCCAAAGCTGCCTGTACAATACTGTAACTACCATCTATCAATTTATTAGCGGTCAGGTAGTAGCCCGTTTCCATATTCTGAATATAGAAAATAGTGCTAAAATTTTGAGCCATCTTGGGCGGTGCTGCTCGCTTTTTTTTATATACCCTTACCCAATCCAAATACGCTTGCTGTGGCCAGATAGCCTGCTCGTTGGGTAAGCCTGCCCAATCACCACCGACAGCTATATTAAAAATTAAAAACATGGATTCATCTGGAGAAAAGCTGTTTTCATTATTAGCGGTCCATGTTTTTGTTAAACGATCATCTATGTACCAGCGAACAGTATTGGTATCCCATTCCATAGCATAAGTGTGAAAGCTACTGCTAGGCGAAGCAGCAGCGGATAGTGGCGTAATCGTAGAACTAAAATCCCAATTTGGCCAACGTCCTTTTTTGCTAGTGCTGTAATGAATCACTTGATGAACTTCATCAGGTACTTTTCCCAGTACCTCTATCACATCAATTTCAGGTGGCCAATTCCCAATACAAGGATGAACACCATCACAGGCATCATGAAGCAACCAAAAAACGGTCTGTGTGCCAAAAGTAGCAGCAGTTTTCAGTCTCAGCTCTACTCTACCATATTTAAGATGAAACTTATTGCGAGAACTAATTTTGCCACTGGTATAATTGCGTCCCAATTTTTCTTGCACTTTGGCATCAATCACCAACCTACCGTTTTCAATATATATATTTTCAGGAGTGTACAATTGCTGCTCATTGTTGATACCACTAGGTGCATTTATTTTAACCCATTTGCTGGTATCAAAAAAAGTAAACTCGTCTTTCCAGATCAATTCCCATTCATTGGCGTGAACGGAATCTAATTGTTGTGTCAGCACAATATTTGATGACTCTTTAGGCGTATTTGTTTCTTGTTGACAATTGGTAAATAGTAAAAGAGGGATGATTATAGGCAAAATAAAATCGGCAGTTTTCATAGAACAGAAAACTACCGAATCTTTCGTTTTGTTTTGCTGCGATATAGAGAGCACCTATTTTAGGAATGGTATAAAAATAAAGGGTACATCTCAAAATGAACCATATATTCATCTATATGCCATTCTTTAAACCTTATTACACTGTAACAAAAGCTTCTTTGTATTTTAGATAGAGGGGAGTTTGAGGGAGAAAAAAGGGTTTTCTAAAACCCTTTTTTCTCCCTCACCCCTTATTCGCCGCCGTCGAAGACGGCGGCAGATGGGTTTTTTAAAGCTCGAAATTCTAAGGAATTTTCTCGCTTCTCAAAATTAAC
>JBCCRX010000465.1:0-4923 GCA_039201015.1 Bacteroidota bacterium
GCCTTAGGCGAACAGGTTTTGCGCTACTTTTCGTTAGAAAAAGTCTTATGTCCGCCTAAGGCGGATTGCGATTTTTCTGCCTCCATTAGCACAAAAATATCTTGTCAAGAACCTCAGTTTATTCATCCCTCGTTCCTTAAAGAAACTTTACCAAAACCATTTCCTGCTTCGTCCAAAGCTCCGTGAAAGTATAGAAAATTTCTACCTCTTTGTTTGCTACGAATTTTTTATAAGCAAGATAATAAGTATCTGTTCGAGCTTCGGGATGAAATTCAAAAATGTACTTGCCCGTATGTTCTAAATAGTACGGAATCTGATAGGGTAGGAGCGGCGGAGATTGCAGGCTATCACTGGCTATGGTTAGACCAAAAAAGCTTGGGCGAGCCTCCCATTTGTAAGCTGCTCCTGTCCAGTAAATTTTTTCCCCTTCCGTGATGTCCCAAAGCGTTTCGTTTAAATCGCGGTACATGGTTTGTTTGAGAGTCGCTTGTTGTTTGGGTAGGAGAATGAAATTGTAGCCAATACGCACTACACCCAAAAAGAGAAGCGCGTAAAGCAAATGGCGGTATTTTATTTTTTGATGTTCCATCAGAGTATAGGCCAAAATAATAGCAAAAAAAGGAAAAAAAGGGTAGAGATAACGATTCAAAGTACCAGGCGAAAGGGCGTAGAGCCAGAGATTGGCGAGAATGAATAGACTGCAAAAACGCGTTAAATTATTTTTCCAAACCAACTGCCGAATGCTTTTTTTGAACAACAAAAGTAAGGCCAAACTCCACGGCAACAATAGTTTCAGAAGATTGGGAAAGAAAAGCAAAAACTGCGCGGCGATTGCTCCAAATTGATGTTCTGAGATGGAACGCTGCGTGGATTCTTTGAGTAAGTTGGTCAAAAAAGCAAAGACATTGGCTTCTTGCTCATAAGCATAACAATAGCTGCCTAAGACTACAAAGAATAAGAAGATGCCCAGTATATGTTGCCAGCTAAAAAGACCTTTCCAATTTCGATGTGCAATAAAATAAACGAGTAAAGTCAAGGCTTGAAAAGCCAGCGCGGGCATACCTTTTGTTAGAAAAGCAGATGCAGTCAATAGATAGGAAATTCCAAAAAGTAAGCCGTATTTTTTGCTTTGCCCGAAATGAAAAATAGCAACAATTTGCAAAAAAATTAAGCTGCTAAAAAAAAGATCAATTTCACCACTATGGATACTGCCATAATATAAAATGTCGCCAAAGCTGAGTAGTAACAGAGCCGCAATGATTGCAGTAGTGGTAGAAAGATGCCGTCGAGTGAAAAAGAAAAGCAAAAGTGCCGTCATCCACCATGCTAATAAAGAAGGTAAACGCACTACCCATTCTGCGGTGCTTCCGAAAAGGGCATAATGCGCAGCGACTACCCAATTGAATAGAGGTGGCTTATTGTAGTAATTCCAGCCGTGTATTTTGGGTACAATCCAATCCCCTGAATAATACATCTCCATAGCCACTACTGCGCGCCGAGGTTCTTCTGCTCGCAGTTCCAGCGTGCTTAGGCTAGAAAAATAGCCAACTAATAGCAGCAATATGGTAGAGACCAAAAGGAAGTTAGATGTTTTGTCTTGCATGATTCTGTTTTGCGAATACCATCTATTGATATTACAAGCTGATTTGAAGTGCTAAAAGTAGTTTTTTCTTCCCATTGTCAAGTAGCAATAGTCCGTGCAATTTTTGAATTAAAAAGGACACAGAGGACACAAGAAGTTAATGTTCAAGGAGTTGTGTTTTTATTATTTTATCTTGTAATATTCTGATTATCAAATTTTTATAAATAATACACAGGCTGTTGAAGTGGAAGGTAGATTTAATAAAAGACTAGCAATAAACTTGTAGGCTGGTTAGAGTAACTTATTTTCTATAAATCCCCTTAATCCCAAAATAGAGAAAATATAAATCAAAATCATTCTTTCTTTAGCGAAAACTATTTTACCTTGTGATGGCAAATTGAACAAATAAAAAACGCCCTATTCGTATGGGTTTATCTTAGATGACAGGTATATCGGACATAAAAAAAGAGTTTAGGAAAATACAGGAGTTAGAAAAAGAGCTGAATCTAAAGCAGGTTCAGATCAACCGTTTGTTGAGTATAACGCAAGCAATCAACAACAATACTTCTGCAAAAGAGCTCTATCAGATGTATCAGTCCTTCCTGAGCTATGAAATGGGTATCCAGAAAATGGTGCTTTACATCCGCTCTAACGAAGATTGGGATTGTGTGAGCACTATTGGTATTAAAGAAGATCGCTTAGACAAAGATATTGAACCTTTGCTCTCACAATATAAGGCTCTAGACCGCTTGAACGATTCCAATCATCCATTTATCAAGGAATTTGATGTCGTCATTCCCGTCTCACACAAGGATCGTGCTTTGGCTTATGTCTTTTTGGGCGGCTTTAAGGAAGACGATGATATGTATGATAAAGTACAGTTCATTACAGCACTTACTAATGTGATTGCCGTTGCTATCGAGAATAAACGCCTTTTTAAGCAACAAATTCGACAAGAACGCCTGAAACAGGAAATGAAACTGGCCAGTGCCATGCAGCGCAGTATGGTGCCCGAACAACTGCCTTCCAAAGACTGCTACCAACTCGCGAGTATCTATAAGCCGCACCTTAGTGTAGGAGGTGATTATTTTGATTTTATGGAATTTGGAGACGGGAAAATTCTATTTTGCGTTGGTGATATCTCGGGCAAAGGTTTGGCTGCGGCTCTGTTAATGGCTAATTTCCAAGCAATTTTTCACACCTTGGTCAATAAGCGAAATGGTCTGAAACAATTCGTGGAAGAAGTGAATTTAGCACTTTTTAGGATTACGGGCGGCGATCGGTTTATCACTTTCTTTGTCGCGGAATACGACATGTTTACCAAAAAAATGACTTACGTTAATGCTGGGCACAATCCGCCCGTTATTGTACAAAATGGCGAGCCGCAGCAACTCAAAAAAGGGACGACATTGCTGGGCTGTTTCGAAGAATTACCTTTTCTGGAGATTGGAGAAGTGGCGATAGACAAAGAGGCAATGGTCTTCGTTTATACTGACGGATTAACCGATATTCAGGATGACAGCGGGAACTATTTAGGGATGAATTTCATTGAAGAATTTGTCCCGAAACACTACCAACTCTCTGCAAAGGAGTTCAATGAAGTGCTGCTAGATATGACGGAGGAGTTTGTGGGAGACGAACAAGACTATCCAGATGACTTTACGGTACTCACTTGTAAACTTTTCACGCCAGAGAATATTTGTATATAGGTCAAGAGGTTTCCTATTGGTCGGTTCAGCTTCGATCGAATACCTAAGGCGGTAAAGTGGTTAGTATTGAGAGATTGAGAGATTGAGAGATTGAGAGATTGAGAGGTTGAGAGATTGAGAATGGGAAACATTCATGTACTCACTTGCTCTTTGTAAATTCATTTCTGTTCGAAAGGCTTTTTTGGAAATTTTTACGCAACAAAAATTTGGTATGTATTTATCTTGGTTTGAATGATTTCATTTGCCCATCATTATTTATAGAAACTCAAATTTGTCTTTAAATCATGTGGGCGTCGAGCCCCTCCAAACGAAAACGAACGAAATTTTAGTAGTCAACGATATCTTTCCAAAGATACTGGACCAAATGAAATCATTTAGCTCCAAACGACATTACGATACATCCCAAAGATTTCTCAAAAAAAGTGTCTAGGAGTGAAATATCCAACCACCAATAGCCTAGCTTAACCTAAGTTTATTTTTCTATGCTAAAGAAAGTAAGGATAGATAAGTGGTTGTGGAGTGTGCGTATCTTCAAGACGCGTACAATGGCTACGGATGCTTGTAAATCGGGTAAGGTCAAAATTGAAGGTATCAATGTGAAAGCATCTTATTTATTGCAAAGAGAAGAAATCGTTCACGTCCGTAAAAATGGCTTTGACTTGCAGTTTAAAGTTGTAGATTTAATTGAAAAAAGAGTGGGTGCACCTATTGCACAAAAATGCTATGAAGACTTAACGCCTGAAGAAGAATTGAATAAATACAAGGATTGGTTTGTTGGAAAAGGCCGTTCGGAATTTAGAGAAAAAGGCGCGGGTCGTCCCACAAAGCGGGAGCGTCGGCAGATAGATGAGTTCAAAGAAGATTATTTGGAAGAGGAATGAGATAAGGGAGCTTGGGTGCATCTTAAAGTGTCGCAACCTAGATTTACTAAATTCTAAAAATTTAGCAAATCATTGCACTTGATTTGCCAAATCTTAAAGATTTAGTAAATCTATCCTATCCCGAGCGACATTTTGAGATACGCCCGGGAGCTTGCAAGAAATGTGAAATAACTAAATTTAAGAAAGGAAACCCCTTTATGCACTAAAGTTTCTAAGTTGCATCAGCCAGAGGCAGACAAGTTCTGAGAAAGTGCCTAGGAGTGAACAATTCTACACGTCATGGAATTACCTTGGGCACTCTGAAATAGGTCCCATCCGAATCTGGTGCATTTCGCAAGGCTTTTTGCCGATCCAACTCATGGCTGACTTCATCCAAACGCAACACATTTTCTTCTTCTGATATATAAATCAAAGGTTCTACACCGCTTGTATCTAAAGATTGCAATTGCTCGACCATGCCGAGTATATTTTCTAAATCTACTTGAATTTGCTGCCGTTCTGAGGTAGAAAGTTCTAAACGTGCTAGGCTTTCCAACTTTAAAATCAGTTGCTCGTCTATTTTCATTATTATTTTATTTACTCATGTTACGCAAGTAGTACCTTAGTCTATATGGTTCTGAATGATTTCATTTGGTCAGCATTATTTATGGAAGCTCACGTTTATCTTCAAATCATATGGGCGTCACGCCTTAGGCGGACAAGTCGAGCCCATATGATTTGATCAAGGTTTTTTAAAGGTAGAAGCGGCGAA
>JBCCRX010000466.1:0-4918 GCA_039201015.1 Bacteroidota bacterium
ATTTCGCCGCTTCTACCTTCAAAAAACCTTGATCAAATCATATGGGCTCGACTTGTCCGCCTTAGGCGTGACGCCCATATGATTTGAAGATAAACGTGAGCTTCCATAAATAATGCTGACCAAATGAAATCATTCAGAACCGAAAATAAGTTAAGACATTTATTCGGCTTACAATAGCCAAAATCGTTAATGACTAACAGCAAATTAAACACATGCCAAGAGTAGATAAAATACCGACACAAGAGGTCATCACCAGAACGCCTTTTCCCAATTCCAAAAAGATATATGTGCCTGGAAAAATATACGATATTCAGGTGCCGATGCGCGAAATCAGTCAAACCGATACCATTGAGCGCAACACGGGCAAGCGAAGCTCCAATCCACCCATAACTGTTTACGACACAAGCGGCCTATATACCGATCCAGATGCTTATATTGATGTGCGCAGAGGATTAGAACCGATACGAGAAGACTGGATCAAAGCACGCGGTGATATCGAAGAGCTGCCATTTACCAGTTCGATGTACGGCGTTGAGCGCTTGAATGACGAGCGATTAGATCACCTGCGTTTTCAGCATCTACGCAAGCCGATGCGTGCCAAAAAAGGGGCAAATGTGACGCAAATGCACTACGCCCGAAAAGGCATCATTACGCCCGAAATGGAATACATTGCGATTCGCGAAAATCAGTTGCGAGAAGAGATGCAAGCCGATTTGGCGCAGCAGCATCCAGGCTTTAGTTTTGGGGCGAATATTCCAAAGCAAATCACACCCGAATTTGTGCGCAAAGAAGTGGCGGAAGGACGCGCGGTCATTCCTTGCAACATCAATCATCCCGAAAGTGAACCGATGATTATTGGGCGCAATTTTTTGGTCAAAATCAACGCCAACATTGGTAATTCTGCGGTCACTTCCAGCATTGAAGAAGAAGTCGAAAAAATGGTGTGGGCGACGCGCTGGGGTGCAGATACGATCATGGATTTATCGACGGGTAGAAACATCCACGAAACCCGCGAATGGATTATGCGCAATTCTCCTGTTCCCGTTGGTACCGTACCAATTTATCAAGCACTAGAAAAGGTGAAAGGCGTAGCCGAAAAACTGACTTGGGAAATATTTAGGGACACTTTGATTGAGCAAGCCGAACAAGGCGTGGACTATTTCACGATACATGCGGGTGTTCGTTTGCAATACATCCACCTAACTGCCAATCGCGTGACGGGCATCGTTTCGCGTGGTGGCTCTATTATGGCAAAGTGGTGTTTGGCGTATCATCAAGAAAGCTTCCTATATACCCATTTCGAGGAAATATGTGAGATCATGAAACGCTACGATGTGGCTTTCTCTTTGGGCGACGGTTTGCGACCCGGCAGTATCGCAGATGCCAATGATGCGGCGCAATTTGCGGAATTGAAAACATTGGGCGAATTGACGCAAATTGCCTGGAAACACGATGTACAAGTCATGATCGAAGGGCCAGGACACGTCCCGATGCACATGATAAAGGAGAATATGGACAAGCAATTGCGCGAGTGCTACGAAGCTCCCTTTTACACGCTTGGCCCATTGACTACGGATATTGCGCCTGGTTACGATCACATCACTTCGGGTATTGGAGCAGCGATGATTGGTTGGTTTGGTACTTCGATGCTCTGCTATGTGACGCCTAAAGAACATCTAGGTTTACCTAATAGAGATGATGTGAAAACGGGTGTGATAACTTACAAACTGGCGGCGCATGCAGCTGATTTGGCAAAAGGTCATCCAGGTGCGCAATACCGAGACAATGCTTTGAGTAAGGCGCGTTTTGAGTTCCGTTGGGAAGATCAATTTAATCTATCACTCGATCCAGATACTGCTCGTCAATATCACGATGAAACGCTACCGGCTGAAGGTGCAAAGTTGGCGCATTTTTGCTCGATGTGTGGACCGAAATTCTGTTCCATGAAAATTTCGCAGGAGTTGCAGGACTATGCTGCCAGCATGGATGTGGACGAGAAAGCGGCTTTGGAAAAAGGCATGCAAGAAAAATCAGAAGAATTTAAAGAACAAGGAAGCGAGATTTATTTATAAACTTCTATTGGTAGGGGCTTCAATTGGTGCATGAATATTGTGGATTGCCTTTGAGATAAACGCTTGTAGGAACAACAAGCACTAATTTAGTACACGATCTTTTCTAGTCAACGCCTATTCATCCTTCTGACTCTGCCTCAAACCACTTCTTTACTTTGTTGGCAGCCGACGTTCCAACCACTGCAACCACGCTTTCTAAGTCAGCTTCTTTCACTTTTTTGACTGAGCCGAAGGATTTCAGTAGCGTTTGAGCGGTCTTCTCCCCTACCCCAGGAATATTGGTGAGTTCTGTGCCCAAGAAATTGCGAGAACGCTGATCGCGGTGGAAGTTAATGGCAAAGCGATGCGCTTCGTTCCGCGCGTGTTGGATCACTTTGAGGGTTTCTGATTTCTTGTTGATATAAAGCGGAATGGGATCGTCGGGAAAAAAGATTTCTTCCAGTCTTTTGGCAATACCGATGACGGTGATTTTATTTTCTAAACCCAATGCTTTGATGCTATTCATCGAAGCACTCAATTGCCCTTTACCGCCATCAATGACAATCAGTTGCGGCAATTCCCGTCCTTCACTCAATTGGCGTTTGTAGCGGCGATAGATCACTTCTTCCATAGAAGCAAAATCGTTTGGACCTTCTACGGTCTTTATGTTGTAGTGGCGATAGTCTTTATTGGAAGGCTTGGCATTTTTAAAAACAACACAACTGGAAACAGGATTGGAGCCTTGCAGATTGGAATTATCGAAGCACTCGATACGTGTCGGCAAAACGTCCATTTGCAAATCTTCTTTCATCGTTTTTAAGATACGCTCCGCGGAAGTTTGCTTTTTGATTTTATTGATTTCCTGACGGCGTTTTTGCTGCAAAAAGTATTTGACATTCTTCTCAGAAAGCTCCAACAGTTTGCGTTTATCGCCTCGCTGTGGAATGGTAATGCTCACTTCTGCATCGGGCAATTCTACTTCAAACGGCACTACGATTTCGGGCGCAATGCTATTGAAACGTTCCCGCATTCTGGGGATTACGTGCTCCAATAAATCTTTGGGTTCATCATCCAAGTTTTGGACTACTTCTTGCGTATGAGCATTTATAATTGCGCCTTCTACGACTTTCAAATAATTGACATAAGCGTATTTTTCGCTCACTGCTAAATTGAAAACATCCACGTCCTCTATCGACATTGCCACCACCTGCGATTTGCTTTGATAGCCTTCAAAAGCGGTCAGCTTTTCTTTTAAGTCTTGCGCTTTCTCAAACTCCAAATTCATGGCATGCGCTTGCATCTTCTGCTTGAAATGTCGCTTCACTAGGCTTTGTTTACCCTTTAAAATATTGCGAACCTGTTCTATCTTTTCATTATAAGCTGCCTCGCTTTCCAAACCCTCACAAGGTCCTTTGCAGTTTTTGATGTGATACTCCAAGCAAACCTTGAATTTCCCTTTCTGAATATTTTCTTCCGATAGATTGAGGCTACAAGTCCGCAGTGGAAAGAGCGTTTTTATCAGTTCCAAAATCACTTTGATGCGGGCTTTGGAAGTGTAAGGACCAAAATATTGCGAACCGTCTTTGATGATTCGTCGCGTAATAAAAACCCTAGGAAAACGCTCGTTCTTTATGGTGATGTAAGTGTAGGATTTGTCATCGCGCAACATCACATTGTAGCGCGGTTGATATTCTTTGATCAGCGTATTTTCGAGCAAAAGCGCGTCTTGCTCCGTCTCCACGATGGTATATTCAATGTGGTCGGCATTCTTGACGAGCGTTCGTACTTTCCCTCGCTTGTCTTTTTGACTTCCAAAATAAGAAGACAAACGACTCTTTAGGCTTTTTGCCTTTCCAACGTACAATATCGTTCCCTCTTTATCTATGAAACGATAAACGCCTGGTTGTTTCGGCAAACTTGGTGCAAGTGCTTTGTAATCTTCGTTCGTCATGCAGGGATATTGTAAGTACTCAGACAGAACTAAACTATGTTTAGCGCGACTACTTATGTAGTCAAACATAATCATTCTGACTTTAAAATTGTTTCTCCACAGCTACAATCTACTAATAATCAAGTAAATAGAATCTTACTTTCCTTTGTGCCTCAATGGTTTAAATAGAGCGAGCTACTTAAGTAGGTTTACCTAATTATTTAGGCAATAAACTTTTGTAAAGTGTTCATTATAAACAATTTAAACAAATAAACAGCTTAAACAAATAGGTAGAAGTACTTATATTCCTGTCTCTAATTAGATGATACTTTAAAAGTAGAATGTCGTCAACTTAAGCTCTGATGACGGATAACGCTAAGCTTGCCTGTCATCTAAACCTTATAAATGACAGGCAAACCTTAATTGCCCATCCTTGTACAAATCCTTAAGTTGATGGCGTTTGGTATAAAAATAATGTTTTCAAACAGTTAATGTTCAATGAACGAAAGTTCTATCGCATTTCATAGTACTATCTTATCACAATTGTAAGAAAGCTAGACCTTGTTTATCACGTTTTAGGTGGACACAGAAAAGCAACACCATCGTGGGAAACAATAGCGGCGCAATAAGCTTTCTTTAGACAGCAATAGATTTTTTAAAGATATTTTTCCAAAGACATGTTTAAAAAAATCTATTGCTGTCCACAAGACCCCTTTGAAAACAATCAGAAAAATCCACTTTTCCTGATTGTAACGCCTTGCGGTGAAAGAAAAAAGTCTCTAAAAATCAGCAAGTTGAGGTGTTTTCCGCGCCTTCGGCGCGATAATCCTTTTGGAGGGAGAGAGGGCAGGGGGGGTTTTTAGGCGCATGGGTAGGACCCACAGAAAGATTATATAATTGAAAAAATAATTAAAAAAGATGGATCACGTAAGAAACA
>JBCCRX010000467.1:0-4916 GCA_039201015.1 Bacteroidota bacterium
AAAAACAAAATTTAATACTGTTTGTACAATAATAAATACCTTTTTCAAAAATTTTATTCAATAAAATTTTTAAAAAAATAACACTTGGACAGAGATAAAAAATCAAAATTGAAAATTTTGATTTTTTCTCTCTGTCCAAGAGTTCTTTTTTGAAAAATTTTATGGAATAAAATTTTTCAAAAAGGTATTTCTTATTGTACAAACAGTATTAAATTTTGATTTTCTGATTTTCAAATCAGCGAAACGTAAGTCAATAATGACTTTTTTTCTAAAAATAGAACCAAACAAAGGTACACAAAGAATGCTACGCCATCTGATAAAGATTCAATTATACTGCATATGGGGATGGATCTATGCAAATAAATATACTTATTTATCGCGCCTCACGCCTAAGGCAGACGCAGTAAGGCTGATTTATCATTGAACTCAGACGAAGGCATGATTTTCAAGTAAAACGTTTCATCAGGGGTAAAATTTGGATGTACTTATTCTATCCAAAAATTGAGAAAAACCACTTTTTATTTTATTTTTGCAGTCCTATCCGCAGAAGTATAAAGGTCATTTAGCTCAGTTGGTTTAGAGCGCTGCCTTGACAGGGCAGAGGTCACTGGTTCGAATCCAGTAATGACCACTTTAAAACACCCCAAACACCTGAATATCAGTTAGTTATCTCTTCTTTTCTACGCCTACATGCTTCAAAACGCGCTATTTTCAATTTTCCGAATTGTTAAACAAACCTCGATGCGTCAGGTATTCCACGTCCACCAAAATAAAAAGACGAAAGCCGATCGTCTCGGACTGTGTCCGATGATGCAATATGCTCATCTGATGTTTTGCTTTCCGCATTATACTATAAATAGCTTTACGTAATGAGCATATGTTACAACTCGGTTGCACATGTCTGCCTCAGGCTGAAACCGAGCCGATCGTGGGAATCCTAAAAACTTCACTGCAACAGGCAGAAAATTGGGCTTAAAAAAGATCAAATTGAATGCCTCCAGTCATCCTAAAAAGCAGAAAATCCTAGAAATCATCAAAAATGCCAAGCACTCCATATGAGCTATGGCGCTATTGCCGAAGCCTTGAATCAGAATGGTTTTAGGACGGTTAGAGGGAAGTTGTTTGTTAGGAATACGGTGAGAAGATTCGTAGATCATTAAACTCTTTTTCTCCCCAAAGCCGTATGTATATATGCTCCTACAAAATGCCTTCTTTTATCTAAATCGTATATCTGTCCATAAGGACTTACTTTCACGTAGTTGGTATATCGTATAAATCTATATTCCACACCCACTTTTTTAGCCTCATTCAAACGATAACTTGCTCCTATCGTTCCCAATACACCTGCGCTATGTGTATCGAAATCAAAGGTAAAGTCTCTATCAACAGGTTTGTTTTTTTCTACCTCGCTCGAAAGATAAAACCCATTGTAAATACCAAAACCAATATGTGGTTGAATAGCAGCATCAGGCATCGTAAATTTGAGTAAAGAGACAAATTCCAAGTAATTCAGCTTAAACCTAAAAGCGTGAATCTTTGTGTAGCTAGAAAAATTGGAGTAATCTGCCTTCGATATGTGATGCGAATACATAAAATCCTGTTCGAGTGATAAGTACTTTCCTTTATTTACCTTTATCAAACCACCCAGTGAAACCGAATTAGCCTTGGTAAATTCAGGTACTCGAATAGAAAATTCATCTAAAATAGGACTAAGCCTACTATTGTGTCCACCCAGTATCCCTCCTAATTCAAAGTAAAAGCTATTCGTTTCACTTTCGTCGCCAATTTCTACAATGCCATTTTCCGCAAAGCAATTAGAATATTTTGTTGCAATTGCAATAAAGTTTCTTTTTTTGTAAGGAATAGGTCTGTCTAATTTTTCCCAACTGCTACAGTCCGAAAAGAAGTAATTCAGAAAAGTACTATTACCGCTCCTATTGATAAGTCGCGGAGCAGCCTCTTCTCCTCTTTGTATGAAGAAAAGTGGGTCTTGATTCAATTGTAGCCCTTCATACAAATTTACACTGCCACGCACAAAAGAAGCAATAAGAATATCTGTATCTAAAGACTGGTATCTGATGCCTTGTTTGAAGTAGATTTTATCTTTGGTTGCAATTTTCTTTATGCGTTCTAATGGAATTACTTGCCGCTTTCTATCTACCCAAATATCCAATGCTTTGAAGCCTTTCAGAACAATCTCCGTACCCAAAATCCCTCTCAATGTGCTACCGTCTTCTAAATTTACCTCTATGTATTCATTTTGCGCTTGAAAGCTATACGCTAGAAACATCAAGAAGCTCAAAAATACTATTTTCATAAGTTTATAGTTGTTTTTAGTTTTCGAGTAGTGTTCGCTGATTTGCTATTCGTTTTTTAAATTAGTAATATTCAACTGCTCATGAATATCCTTTCTCTTTCCTTTGTTTTCTTAAAAAAATCGCCTTTTTTAAATTTGAATTATCTGATCGTATAATACCTAGTAAAATCTTAAAATCATTTGAGGTAAAAATCTTGAAAGTACATATTTCAGTAGGTACGCTAGTAACTATTAATGTATCTTCCTCTAATTCATTTAATGACTTTAATAATCCTGTGTATCCAATTTCATCTATATCCAGATTATGTAATTCTTTATTAATTTTTGCTCTAGTATCATAAGTAGATATAGCTATGTCTTTTCGTAATTCTGTCTGCGTTACATAGTTGATGTCAAATTTATTATTATCTATATTTTTTATCAGCTCTCTTGAATGTTTTCCTTTATCGCTAGAAACAAGCTCAATCAATGGTCTGAAAATTAGATTCATTGAGTAAATTTAGTTTTATAGTAATCTTAAATTATTTCAGTTTTTAGACTTCTACATAGGCATAGATAGAAGACTTATGGGCTATTTACATCGGCACACAATACCAACCATAAATTTGTATTTTATCGGTATCGCTGTACACAACCAAGACCATTTTATCATGTCTGTTCAAATCATCGAATATAATCTGAGCCGATTGATTTTCGTTTTAATAAGTGTGGAACACCTACCACATCGTGGTGCTACAATAATCGGATTTAACCCTCAAACACTTTCCAATCAGAAGAACCATACTTCTCCTCAATTTTTTCAGTCTGACCAGCTATTACTAATCTTTGCATTTCAAGAATTTCTTCAGTAGTCAATGGCTTCGATAGCTTAGAAGGAATACTTGTTTCATCAAGCCTGTAATCAGTTTCTTTGTAGAGTAGTCTAAAAGCAACTATGTAGTAAGGATTCTTATTCTGAGTTTTGATTACAAATATCTTTTCACCATAATCTAAATTTAGGTCGTATCTTCCTTCCAGAAGAGACTTATCATGACTTATTGATATTTCAAAGTCATGAAAAGATAACGGACAACTTAGGAATCTAACTTGCTCAAAAAGCAAATCAAAACTTGTTGATTGTTCTTGGTTTTTCAATCCCCTGAACAGTAATTGATTATGCGTTATATGGTTATCAACTAATACGAAGTGTCTATTCCTTAATTTCATGATCTATTTTAACTGTATTGGTTTATAAATACTTCCTGATTTTATGTAGAACGTTGTTCTGTCTGGGTATAAAGTTGAAACGATTTTAAATTCGTGTGAAGTTATTTTATTGCTATAAAGCGGACTTTGATAAGTCTTATCAATCCTATTTCCTGTTTTAGCATCTGTTAAATTAAAATGAAAAGTTAGATTGGGAAATGCTTGAGCCATTTGTATTAGAGATAGAGCATAAGCACCTCCATCTGTATTTTCAGGCATGTAACTCCCCCAGTTCGCGTAAGGTAAAGCTCCCACTTTAAGTGCAAAATCGTTTAAATCTTGGTCAGTACCTAATGCAATCCTAATAGGTGAATCAGTCTCATCAGACACATCGTCAAGACTAGCAATAGGAGTACTCGTATCACCGTCATCCGTACCTGATAAGTATATAATTGTACCTCCAACAACAGCAAGTCCACCATAAATAAGCCATTTAACGGGTATTGCATCACTAGGTTCAGGTACGCTCAAGTCAATCGTCATTGCAGCCAGTACACCCTCAGCAGCCTTCACCACACCTTCAGGACAACAATCTTCCCCACCTGCCGAACTCACACCACTAGGAGACGGCAAGCCATATTCTGCATCCTTTGCCCTTTGTTGTGCTTCATATCTCGCTTTTCTGATATAGTAGTTGGCATCTTTTTCATCTTCTTCCTCGTTTGCATCTTCGTTGGTCATACCCGTTGGGTCGAGATAGCGAATGGGATTATTTAACACATAACTATAAGGACTTTGGCGTGGATGTAGTTCCGCCATTGGGTCACTTTGCCACCATGTAATGCTTTTATTATCAAACCACCTTGAATTAAAATCTAGCATTCCCAAGCCAAAATCATCATTTAGCTCCATACCGTTAAATAGGTAGCGATACTCAGGCGTTTCATTTTGGCTTAAATCATCTATTTGTAAACCATAAGGATAATAAGCAGATTTGCTAACAATTTCAGGTGTGTCGCTGCCGTCATTGCGAAAGACTACTCTAGTATTATTAAGGTTATCCCTAATATTGTATTGATACTCAAAACTGTTGTCTTCTTTTCTAGTCGCCCTCCCTTCCGTGTGATAAATGGCTTCTAATTGCTCGTTTTTGTACTCCAATGCTCCTAAATAATCTTGTTTTAAGATAAGATTACTGTCTTGCTTTACTTGTTTTTGCAGCTTTGAACCAGAAGCAGTATAAAGCCATTCTACGGTCTTATTTTCTCCAAAATCTCACCTAAAACAAAATTACCTCAAGATTTTAGGATTGAGCACTAATGATTAAAGTAATGCCTAAGACATTACAACCGAATTATCCCAACTTGCCATCGAAAAGCTTAAGCGAAAGCCAGTTCGGCTGCTTTCACATCCA
>JBCCRX010000468.1:0-4903 GCA_039201015.1 Bacteroidota bacterium
ATGCTTATGTAAGTACTTGCACCTATTTGTTTAAGCTGTTTATTTGTTTAAATTGTTTAAGTGGTCACGAGATTTATTTTTAAGATATGTCATATTTAACTTTGATAAGGAGCTGATTATTAAAAAATTATGAGGTTGTTTTTAAAAACCAAAATATGACATATCTTAAAAATAAATCTCGTGACCACTTAAACAATTTAAACAAATAAACAGCTTAAACAAATAGGTGCAAGTACTTACATAAGCATGCACTAAAAAACAGTAGGTTATTTTTTACAGATTTCCTTTAAAATTTGTCAAGTATGAAAAAAATAAAGCATAATACGCATATTTCCAACGTCCTCATCATCGGTAGTGGAGGGGCTGGATTGAGAGCGGCCATAGAAGCAAAGAAAGCAGGTGTAGAAGTCACCGTGCTGGGCAAAAGAGCGAAAGAAGATGTACATACCGTACTGGCGGCGGGTGGTATCAATGCGGCTTTGGGCAATGTTGACCCTAAGGATAGCTGGAAACAGCATTTTGCCGATACCATGATTGAGGGCTACAATATAGCTGAACCACGTACGGTGGAATTGATGGCTAAAGAATCGCCCGAACTGGTGCAAGAGATAGATAATTGGGGTGCCAATTTCGCCAAATTGCCCAATGGAAAAATAGACCAGCGCTTCTTCGGCGCACACACCTATCGGCGCACTTGCTACTCTGGCGATTACACGGGACGATCTATTTTATTTGCGCTTATCAAAAAAGCCGAAGAACTAAAAATTCCGATTCATGACTCACAATACGTAACGGAGCTTTTAGTGCGCGATGACACTTGTTTCGGAGTCATGACTTTTGACATCAAGAATGGCGAACGTACTGTATTCTTAGCGGATGCTGTCGTCCTAGCGGCGGGTGGACACACTCGGATTTGGCGCAAAAGCTCTTCACGTAGAAACGAAAATACAGGGGATGGTTTTTACTTAGCATTAAAGGCAGGCTGCACGCTGACGGATATGGAGATGGTGCAATTCCATCCAACAGGCATGGTGATTCCAGAACAAATTGCGGGAACGCTGGTAACGGAAGCTGTGCGAGGAGAAGGGGGTATTTTGACCAATGGAAAAGGTGAGCGATTCATGTCAAGATACGATCCTGAACGCATGGAACTGTCCACAAGGGATCGGGTAGCAATGGCTAATTATACGGAAATCATTGAAGGACGCGCTACACCAAACGGAGGTGTTTATTTGGATATTAGTCACAAAAATAAAGACTTTATCATTGAGAAATTGCCAAGGATGTATCGCCAATTCTTGGACACTTTGATGATTGACATTTCAAAAACACCTATGGAAGTAGCTCCGACTGCACACTACTCTATGGGTGGGGTATTGGTAGCACCAGAAGATCACTTCACTGGTATTGAAGGCTTGTACGCAGCGGGCGAAGTAACAGGTGGACTGTATGGTGCTAATCGCTTAGGTGGTAATTCACTAGCCGAAATCTTGATTTTTGGAAAACGAGCAGGTGCTGCCGCAGCGCAGCGATCCTTCGAGATGACAGCGCACATTCGTTCCAAATCTACCATAGCTGCAGCGAATGATAAAATTGATTCCTTTATCAAAAATGGCTCGGAAGTTGTGCGCCCATTACAGCGTGCTTTGCGCAATATTATGTGGGAACATTGCGGGGTGGTGAGAAGTGGTGAAAAAATAAAGGAAGGCGTAGAGAAAATCAATCAGATCAAAGCCTGTATGCCGCACATTGATGTGCGTCCAGATTCGGAAGGTTTTGAAGACTTGATGCTCGCCTTCGATTTAGAGGGTTCTATTATGTCTGCGGAAGCTACGATTCTTTCGGCTGATTTGAGGAAAGAAAGCCGAGGTGCTCACCAACGCACCGATTTCACAGCAACGGAAAGTGGGCAAGAAGTAAATTATCATGCTACTTTAGATCAAACAGGAAAAGTTCAGATAGAAGCACATCAGTTGACTAAACTATCTGAAGAATTGAAAGCGGTTATTGAAAGTACGCAAGAGATCACTGATTTTGAAGGAATGTTGTTAGAGTAAAAAGTAGAATTGGTAGGGCTGGAAATCGAGGAATTGAAAATTTTTAGGCTTTTATGAGAAAGTTCCCTAACATTTGCAAGTATAGACGGAAGGCATTTCAAAAATGCCTTCCATCTTGTACACAATTTCTCTTCCAGTTATAAGTTAATAAATTTAGCGAGTGTTGAATCTCTAATGCTAATAGAATGAACATCAGCTAAATACAATCGTACGCGTAAAAGTATTACCATTGCTGAGTTCCACTGTAACTTCATACGTACCCGTCGCCAATACACTAATATCATTGATACATTCCTGCAAGTTGCAGCCAGCAATGTGCATGACCAGCGTACCCGATGTGGAGAAAATTTTAATGTCCGAAACCAGAATTGAAGCATTTTGTGAATCTACTCTCAAATGCAAATCCTCTACCATCACAATCCCGCCAAAAGCAACTTCCGTAGAGGCTTCGACACTCAAACCATCATTGGGCAATGCCTCAACAGATGAACCAACACAAAAAGTAAAAAACAAATTTAAAACCAAAAACTTCATAATTAATTTAGATTGATTGAATTATGAAGAGCGCTCTTCGGAATAATTTATAATTGTACAATTGTTAGAAAACAGTTATTGGATGCTTTCTAAATGGACAGTCGAGACTTTTTTGATGTCCATACTCAACTAACAAGCAATTTTTTCAAAAAAGTCATTATTTTTGTGCTAGCTACTTAAACCGCGTCTGACGCACCAAAACATTCCAAGCACAAATGAATACTCGCCAAAAAAAAGAGTCAGAACTCAAAACCCTACTCACAGGTACACGAAAAGAAACCGTAGAAGCCGTTGAATATCTTTATCGTGTAGAAAAACCGAAATTCTTCAAACAACTATGCAAACTTTGCACGGAAACTGCTTTTGACACTATATTTTCGGATGCCCTGATGGTACTGATGGACAAAGCAGCCTTCATTGAACAATCTCCTACGGGCTATTTGTATCGAATTTGCTACTTTAGATGTATAGATATCTATCGCTTAAATAAAAAAGAAGAAGCTGTACTTTTAGCAAAAGAGGAGTTAGAGAGATTGCCTATGGAGGAAAATTTTAGTATCCTAGCATCGCAAAGTGCTTCATTGGAGCGATCTGTACAGCTATTGATGAAAAAGCTAGGAGCAGTGGATGCTGAGATATTGCGAAAACGCTACTTCGAGAATCAAAGTCCTCAAGAAATTGCGGTAGATTTAGATATCCGACCCCAATCGGCTGCCAATAAATTGCACCGCTCCATCAAACGCTTAAGAAAAATTTTAGAGGAAGAGCCGAAGCTCAAAGCAATAATTGAAGCGGAAATCTATGAAACAATTTGATCGAATTAAAAGGTATTTGTCGGGAAGCATGCCAGTGGAAGAACGCAAGAAAATCGAAGCAGAACTACTTTCAGATAAAGCCCTACAAAAAGAATTGCGTGCACAACAAATTGAAAGAACCGTTATCCGAGCAGAGAGAAAAGCCTATTTCCAATCTATTATAGATGAAGTTAAGCATAAAATAAGCAGCGAAAAAAAATAGCACTGCTTTTACAAGTCATTTCTTTCCTACTAAGTAATCTATGATTAGTTTTGCTGTAAAGAGATACAAAACATGATTCAAAAGACGCTACAAGAACAACTTCAAAAACGCATATTAGTCATTGACGGTGCAATGGGTACGATGATACAAGAGTATCAACTTACCGAAGAAGATTATCGCGGTGAACGCTTTGCGGATTGGACTTGCGATGTGAAAGGCAACAATGATCTACTTTCCATTACACAGCCCGAAATCATCAAAGCGATTCATAAGGCTTACTTAGATGCAGGCGCAGATATTTTAGAAACCAATTCTTTTAGTGGCACCACTATCGCGCAGGCGGATTATGAAATGGAAGAAATTGTATATGATCTCAACTATCAAGCCGCCAAATGTGCCAAAGAAGCCATTACAGAATACCAAGCTACTCACAAAGACAGCAAGCCGCGTTTTGTGGCAGGTGCTATGGGACCGACCAATCGAACCGCTTCTATGTCTCCTGATATCAACAATCCTGGCTACCGAGCCGTCACTTTCGATGAATTGAAGATCGCTTATTACGAGCAAGCAAAAGGACTTATGGAAGGTGGTGCGGATATCTTACTGCTAGAGACCATTACCGATACTTTGAACACCAAAGCGGGTTTGGTGGCCATAGATGAACTTTTTGAAGAAAAAGGAACAACTTTGCCCATTATTATCTCTGGTACGATCACGGATGCCAGTGGCAGAACCCTCTCTGGTCAAACCATTGAAGCCTTTTGGATTTCAGTAAAGCACGCACGTCCGATTTGTGTGGGTTTGAATTGCGCTTTGGGTGCGCAGGAAATGCGTCCACACTTGGAAGCCCTTGCCAGAGTAGCCGATACCTATGTTCACGCCTATCCCAATGCAGGACTACCAAATGAATTTGGAGAGTACGACCAAAGCCCCGAAGAGATGAAAGAGTACATCCGTGACTTTGCCGCTAGTGGTTTTGTCAATGTTATCGGTGGTTGTTGTGGAACGACGCCCGAACACATCCGCTTGATGTCCGAAGCAGTAGATGGCATTGCACCTAGAGTAATTCCTGAAGTAGAAAATTACACGATGCTTAGTGGTTTAGAACCTTTGGTCATTCGTCCTGAGACCAATTTCGTGAACGTAGGAGAACGCACCAATGTGACGGGTTCCCGCAAATTTGCGCGCTTGATCAAATCGGGTAATTATGACGAAGCCCTCTCCGTTGCACTACACCAAGTGGAAGGTGGCGCACAAATCATTGATGTGAACATGGATGAAGGTTTGCTGGAAAG
>JBCCRX010000469.1:0-4879 GCA_039201015.1 Bacteroidota bacterium
ACATATGCACTATCAAGAATTTCTCCCTTCCAAGCCCTTGCGCAAGTATATTCACTTGTTTGGGATACTAGAGAATAATACCACATTTGATGAAATGGTTGACGAGTCAATGTCTCCCTTTCTTTGTAAGGGTTTGATGTTCCATTACGAGGAAAATAGAGATGTTGCCGTTTCAAGGGCATCTTATCAAGGAGCGCTACCGCTTAGCTATTTTATGCTCGATAATAAGGAAAGATTTGTCACCTCCTATAGGAAAAAATTTAGTATTGCATCGGTCTTATTCAAACCTGGTAAGTTCTGGTATTTCTTTCCGTTTGACACCGCCCCGCTTACTAATCAGTATCTTACCTTTACAAGCTATAATGAGCCTACTTTAGTGGAGCTACATGAACAGATTTTATCCGCTAAATCGAATGCAGCTAGAATCCAGTTATTAGATCGCTTCTTTCTAAAAATGTTACCAAAGGTTACTTCATCGAAGGAAGATTATACAGAATTGATTCTTCAGGATATGTTTTCGGAGAAAGAATGGAAACTATATAAAACCGCTGCATCCTTAAATATTAGTGAGCGTCATCTGCGTCGATTATTCAAACGAGAAATGGGACATTCGCCTAAAGAATATCACCGATTGCTTCGGTTTTCAAAGGCTTTAGCACAGATCAATGCTGGACAATTTACTACACTCACTCAACTCACCTATACGCTAGGCTATTCAGAGCAGAAACACTTTATTTTAGATTTTAAGCACTTTATGGGACTGACGCCTTCTCAGTATATTAATAAAGTTTCGCCCATTACGAACTCCATTGCCTGGCGGGAAGAGGTTTCTCACGGCTTAAATTTAACGCACGGGTAAAAAATGATTACCGATGTCCGATTTTTCCAATTTATTCTCTTTGCTTAAATCCATATTTGAGCCGAAAAATCAAATGATAGCAAGATTTGAATTTGCGTAAATCCCTAGTTTTATTCAAAGGGTGACTATGAAGCGTACTAAACTAATTACAAAAATCTAGGAAAAGTCACCCCGTGAATTATTCCCATATGATAAAATACGACCTTTTACAGAACAAAACACTACTTACAATATCAAATAATTTACACTATGAAACTCAACGCACTCCTTTTTGTCTTATCCTTCCTTTGCTTTAGCTTATCTGCACAAGTAGATAAAACTGCTATTACTAAGGCTTATACAGAAGGTTGGCATTCAGATCAATATCATCAGACGGTGAAAAAACATCTAAGTCCTAACCTTAAATACATCTGGCCAGATGGTAATGTTTGGCCAGATGGAAGCGAAGGCAGTTTAGAAGCATTTTGGACGTTTTATACCAGCCATTCCAAAAACTATCGCTCACGGCAAACCTCTCTTGAAATCAGAGAACTAGGTAATGAAACCTATGCTTTTGGTGGGTGGGAAGCTACGGTACTTAAAGATGAAGAACACCCAGAATGTGTAGGAACAACTGCAAAAGGACCAGCAGCAACTCGGATGATTTGGGAAGGCGATAAAATCAAAGAGATATACCTTTACGCTGATCTTCAGTCCAGAACACAACAGCACGAAGCACAAGCTAAAAAGCAGTAAAAGCCAGTAGTCAGAATCAGAATTTTCAGAATACTAGAATGTACTACTAACTAAATTGTGAAAAGTCTTCCATTCCACAGATGCTGCTTCTGACAAGAAATCAAACTATCTAATTTATAATAACTAAATTCATTCATTATGAAAATCAACACACTTATCGTTGTCTTGTCCTTTTTATGCCTTGGCTTATCTGCACAAAACACAGATGCAGAATTTAAAAAAGCAAAAGCGGAAATCGAAGCGACTTATGGCTTCTTTCCACAGGTTTTTGACATTATTCCTGATTATCAAGTACCTGGTATGTGGGCATACTTCAAAACAGTCAACAGTCCAACCAATGCCATTCCACTTAAATATCGCGAATTGATTAATCTAGCCGTAGCAGCACAAATCCCTTGTGACTATTGCATCTATTACCACACCGAAGCAGCAAAAGCTTATGGTGCAACAGATGATGAAGTCAGCGAAGCCATTGTTACCGCTTCTAGTACCCGAGCCTTTAGTATGATCATTCAGGGTAATCAAGTCAAGCTAGAGGAGTTCAAAGAAGAATTTCAACAGATGATGGCTTATATGGCGAAGCAGGCGGCAGAGAAAAAATAAGTAGTAATCTAATCGAATTCTTATTTCACACACAACAATATTACAAAATGAAAATGAAACACATCCTATCCCTCGTTGCTTTGGCAACAATTGGTTGACGTTTTACAATAAATCGTTCGGGAATGTGAATACGGGCTATCTCATTATTGATGGTGCAGCAGAAAACTACTTGGTCGGCAATGTAGCAGGCAATAATGGCACTTACGATTTTGAGTTTGCGGGCGATTCTGAGCGATTTGGTTTTCTCACACCTACTAGTGTTGGCAATAGAGCTTTCATCAGCAATGAATATACCGTGAAAGATTGTGGGATTGATAATGAAATTACGGGAGGGATCGTAATAGGTGTAGCAGATGATCCTTGCTTCTAAAAACTAATCCATAAAGACATACGCTTAATGCTAACTCCTGACACGATTCTTCGTGTTGGGAGTTTTCATTCTCGTACCGCCCAAATCTCATAAATCGGCTTCCCTTTACTACTCAATCCGCTATGATGCCAATTACCATCAATGACTTCATAATCAAATTCTAAAGACGCTCCAACACGAGAATCATCTCTGGAAAAGAAAGTAATCTGCTCTACATACTTGCCATCTTTTGCAGTGTAGGTACCGCCACCTGTGCCGAAGAATTGCTTGGTAGCAGTGTTGTAGGCGATCCATTGGAAGCGCGTACCTGTTAAGATTTTCATAGTTTTTCTAGGCTGATTGGTATCGCGCATCTGAATTTCACCATTGCGTTTTCTGCCTGCGAAGAGATAAGGTGCTGTGAGTGTCGTTTGCTCTTTGGTTTCTAGAGCTGTCCATTTACCTTGCTTTTTGAGTTTTAGTTGCCCAGAATTGGAATTGTACTTGATGGCAATGCGTTCTGAATTGCCTACCTGCGTGCTATCCTGCGTATGAAACTCTAATTCAAACATCAATTGCTTCCCTTCTTTTTTCCAACTTCCACCTTTGGTCATAGAGAATGCACCTGTTTCGGTAGCGTGTTCTGTCCAAGTGAAATAATCGCCACTAAATAGCAAGATTTTTGTTGTCCCATCATCCGTTTCTAATTTCCAGGCTCCGTTGAGTTGGTCTTGTGCGTGTGTGGCGAGGCATAAACTAATAAGCAATAGCGTCCATATGTGTTTCATAGTCGTTGTGTTTTTCAATTTTTGCTCCTCATAAAAATTACCAACGAGCCTGTTTTTACTTCGGCAAAACAAAAAGAACGCTAGTTATCAAACAGTCGCATCAACCATTGCTTGAGTGCTGCAACATCTTTCTGATTTAGACCACTTACGTCCTTAAAAAGTGTAGCGATAAGTATTTCAATATGATCTGAATCAGGTGCCTGGATGGTAGTACGAATTTGCGGTATGACTTCAACTGCAAATCCAGTCATTTCACTAATCTGTTCATTTTTCCAACTTGGATATCTTTTTATGAAATTAACTGCGAACTCAATTGAGGTTTTTATTTTTCCAATCTGCTCTCCTTTTTGCTTTCCTTCTTCTCTTCCTTCTTCCCTAGAATCCCTTACTTTAGCCTCCATCACGCCCAACATCTCATCGTAGTAGCGAATATAATCCCAATCTGAACTGTCCAAACTTTTGTGGCTCAACTTTCGTATCAATTCAGAAAAAACGGGATCATCTTCAAATTCTCTAAAGTCTTCTTCTGTATTTTCACTATCCCTAGTTTTAGCGGCAAACTCAAACCAACGTGTATATCGTTTATCCTTGCTCTCTTCGTTTTTGATGATGTAGTTCTGGAAGGCAAAGATCAATTGATTTTCACGAAGAAAAGATAGATTTTTGGCATCATTATTCATGATTTTGAGAACTTCTGCTCGCTTTTTTAAAATGGGATCACAATCCCCTTTTTCCCACAGCGGTTCATCTTGCAGAAAATTCAACAAGACTGTCGGCAGGAAAGTATAAGCCGTGTAATCTCTATCAAATTTTAAACCATCATCCACCATCCAGACTAAAGTGATGACGGGCAGCAATTCGCTATAATCTTTCACTTTGCGTTCTCGCTCGGCGGTTTTGAACGGTAAACCTTCCAGTTGTAAAACGGTATTCGCAGTGTGATACATATAGAATCGCTTGACCACATCGTGCTTGTACCATTGCTGCATGTCGATAATGATGAATTTATCATTGATTTTGCAGCGATAATCAAAACTTAATAGACTAGATTCATTGGTCAGTTTGTGATCCAAAGGCATCAACTCAATTTCTTCTATCGTAAAGCCAAAAAAATCCTCTAAGAACTGCTTGGCAATTCTTTTATCCGAAAAGACTTTCTTGAAAAAACGATCGTAATTGAGTGGTGCTAGGTACATGACTTTAGCTTAGACTAGGTAAAATATAATTGAAAAGTAATGATAAGAAAACACTGTATCTAGGCAAAAGTTTTTCCACTCCATCTAGCTACACTGCGCTTTCTCTTTTGAATCATCCTAGCAATGCAATGGCATCTTAGAGCTTGTTTGGAAATTTATTTAATTGATAATCAATAGTTTATGATTCACACCTCACGCCTCACGCCTGAGGCGGACACGGTCTGAATAAGCAATCAATTGTGAGTTTATCAGCCTCACGCCTCACGCCTGAGGCGGACACGGTAAGGCGGACACGGTGAGGCAGACACGGTCGGGATAAGTGAGCAATTTATTTCAACGTCAGGTTCAT
>JBCCRX010000470.1:0-4845 GCA_039201015.1 Bacteroidota bacterium
ATGACTTTGGCTTGCTCGTCCAGCGTATATACACTCAATTGCCGACCCATACGCGCCTTCACTTTATCACCTTCTATCAATAAGCTGTTGTATTGCGGTGGAATGATTTCTTCCATGTCTCGATTAATCATGCCTTGCCCCAAGCGAAAACGACTCGTCACCACCGCCACTTGTCCTTGAAAAGTATCAATCCGACCGTATTGATGCGGCAAAAGCATGCGCCGTTTTTCGATGTCGAAGATACCAAAGCCACCTCTGCCCGCTACTCGGTAAAGTGGATATTCAAGCGGCTGAATCACAGCAAAAGTGCTATCAATGGCGCGCTTGCCCGTGCTGTCAATGAAGCTAGCCATTTCATTGTAGTAAGCGATGATGTATTTATCGTCTAGCGGTCGGATGCTATCGAAAGAAAAACTGGGTACTAGGAGTTCTTTTTTATCGAAATGGTAGAGAAATTGTTTTTTGGGTTTGGTATTGGTCGTCATCAACATCAAGTGAGCATTGAAGGCTTCAAACTCCGCCCATTCGGCTGGGAACAATTGTCTGCCCAAAGTATCCACTGCGCCCCAAGACATGCTTTCGCCTGAGGTCGCAATGAAGTTTTGTCCATAGGCTTTGAGGTCGCTGAAAACGGCTTTTCGCACCCATTCATTTTCGGCATTTAAGATACCAAAAGTAGTCGCACTGCCCGCCGCTTGTGCCTTGAATAGTCCTTGTCCGACATTCAAGAATTCAATTTGTTTGTATTCCATTGGCAGAATGACGCCTTTGCCCACTTGATAAACGCCCCAGTATTTTTGATCTCTAATTTTGAAGTAAATATTTCCCGAGTATTTACTTTTTCCTAAGAACTGAATATCCGTGTAAGATTCTTCCATAACCGCCGTTTCTGATCGATTGACGACTAGGAAAGCCGTGTCTAAAACGACCGCGAAATAATCCTCCGAAAGCGGTCGAATGCGCTGATAGCGTGGCGCAAGTACTTCTTGTTTTTTGCGATTGATTAGTCCTAATTTGTCGTCCAATTGCACCAGTCGAAAACCTGAAGGTTTGTTCGAGCCATTGTACCACGGCAGTTCACGCACTCCAATTAAGTCGTATTTGGGTTCAACGATCAGCTTTCCCCTTTGGTTGATGTAGCCCCATTTGTGATTGATTTTGACTGGATAAAGGTAGGCTTGAGCGAAGCTGCTGCCATAAAATAGGAGGAGAAAGCAGGCAATGATTGTTTGTTTCATAGTGAGGTGTGGTTTGTTGTGTGCAAGAGAAAAAAACGGAGAAAATCACATTTTTGATTGGTAATTCAAGATATTACAGGCTTTATTTTCAGTCAAGGAGATCATAGTAAATCTGTAATTTTATTGCCCAAATCATTCAAGAATAACTCTTTTGTATTCCAAAGGATTTCTATGTCCACTCGATAGTATTCATGTACAAGAATATGACGTAATCCTTCCATTTTTGACCATTCAATATGTGGATTTTTTGCTTTGTATTCATTATCCAACTGATAGGATGCTTCACCTATGATTTCAAATAGCTTTATGATTGCTAACTGAATGACTTCGTCTTCAAAAAAATCTTCGTAACTCATATCATCAGTGAAGTGCAGCACCTTATCTATAGCTTCGTTGATGTGTTCTAGTCTTTCTTTTGTAGAAAGTACTTGTCCTTTAGCCATAAACTGCAATTTTATCTCGCTCAAAACTGGCTTGCACATGCGGATAGGCAGTGCCTTCTTGAACAATATCTACTTCATAATCTGTAAGTTGTGATAAATCTTGCTTGAAACCGATCAGGTCAAATAGCGTTGCTTTATAGTTGTCCTTGAAGGCGATCATAATGTCTAAATCGCTATCTGGAGTGTGTTCATCGCGAGCTACAGAGCCAAAAACATAGACAGATTTGACCGCCTGTTTCTCAAAATAGTCTCTAACGATTTTAAGCAGTGTTTCCCTTGATTTTCGTGTACTAGCTGTTTTTCTTGTTCCAATCGGTCGGTCACTAGTAGCATTTTGGGCAACTTTCTTTAAAAAGTTATGCGTTTTTACTAGACTTAAATAGGCAGGTTTGGTAACCTTTAGGGCTCTTAGAAGCTCGTTTAAAACATTGTCTTGAAGTTCAATTTTTCCTTGCTCTAATCTTGATAAATAGCTTTGACTTTTGCCTATGCTCGCCGCCAAAGCAATCTGCGAATAGCCTACTTTTTTCCTTAAAAGTCTCAAAACCTCCGTACGTGCATTTTGCATGAATAATAAAGTTTCTCAAAAAAACAAAGCGTTCTATTCTTTGGTTTATTGCTGGATTTTCTGCTGATTGAACTGCTCGCAAGCTACCTCCAAGGCTTTCAATTGCGCCCGATTTGCCCAAATCAAATTAATGGATGCCAATTTAAAAACAGCAGCATTTGGTTTCTGAATATAAATCTGCAATTGATCTAGTATATTGATCCAGCCCTTTTTTCGCTCTAAGAGAATACGATCTTGGACTTCGGCACTCAAGCTTTTGATGTACGATTCTTTGAATCGAATAAAGAACTTGGTGTTGGGAATGAATAAATGAAAAGTCATCCGATTGGCTTCTTGGCTGACTTCAAAAAAAGCAGGTTTTTGATAATATTCAAACAAAAATAAGGTGATGAAAAGCGGTAAAAACAGCAAGCTCGTCCAGCCCATTACCGTTTCGCTCCATGTCTCGTTTTTGAGGAGTAAAAACAAAATATACAGCAAAGCCAATGACCAAATTAACCTCCTGATGCCAAGATAATTTTTGAACCACTGGCGGTTGGAAATGATGATTGTTTTTTTGTTCATGATAAAACGGACTCCGCTTGTTAAATGCTTTCCCGACTACTGTAAATTTTGCGCCTTGATAACAGCCTTTTTTTGGAAATGCTTGTCATCTGAAGGGCATAAAATGACAGGCATTTTCAAAATGCCCGTCATTGTGAAAGTTACTAGTTTAGATTATACACTCCGTTCGGTGTAAAAAAGTGCACATCTGTTTCTAATAATTTTGGTCATCGCGCCTAAGGCGGACGGGTTTGTTTAACTGGTAATATGGTGATTGGGTGCTCACCGAATCACCATATCATCAAACCTGTCCGCCCCAAGCGCGATCACCAAAAATGGAAACGCACTTTTTATCCCATACGCAGTATATACTACAAAATCACATTATCCAATTCCTCCACACTCGCCACTGCTGTTTCTACCATTGGCATATAGAAAATATACTCACCGCCCGCTGCAGCTAGAATATCTTCTTTTTGTGCTTCAAAAGCCGCTTCATCCAAGACGGCTATTTTGTTGCCTGGCAAAATGGCAACCAGTTTATTTTTTGCATTTGGATTGATGCTAAATTGCTTTCTGTTATAATCGTTGAACAACACCACTGCGCGATCATCTGCGGTGACTAGATAGACTTGTACGGACTGTTTGAAAGCCGCTGAATTGTACATGCCATCGAACTCGAAACTCGCGGCTAGTTGTACGCGATTCGGGTCTTTGTAGAGGATGTCGTGGTTATAAATGCCGAAATTTTCTACGGCATAGGAGCGCAAAAATGCAGAACGTTGTTGCGCAACTTCCTGCTGATTGCCAGCTAGTTCTACCGCCGCTTGATATTCTTCAAATTGCTGCTGATAAGCCGCCATAGCTGCTTCGTAATCGTCGCCCGTCAAAACAGGTACAACGATAGCGGAATAGTCAGTGCGATCAGAAGTCAGAATAACTTGATACTCTTCTCCTTTGATGTGTTTGAGTTCAATATCCGTCCATTCTTCGTCGTAAATCCAGTCATTATTAGCAGGAGCATCTTCTTCGCTATCGCCATTGTATTGCCATACGACACCTTCTTTCTCCCTCAAGCTTGGAAACTCAGAATAATCCAACTCAAAATTGAGCGCGTACGCTTGATTGAGCGTTCTAGGTTTTCTGGGCGGACGGATACTGGTCGCAGTCGAATTGATAAATCTATCTTCTCCAGCGGCATTGTCAAATGCTCCTTCCTCACTGGGTGTAGGCTCAGAAGTGCCAAGATTGTCCCAGTTTCCTTTCTCTTCATTAAAATACCAAAAATCGTACGCGCCATCTACGGGCGAAGCCATGTTTACGTTCACGGTCTTGCCTTCTGCAATGAAAACTTCTTCGCCATTGGCACTGCCTTGCATTTCAAACATCCCTGCGGTTTGCATCCATTCCGATCCTTTGTCGGTGAGTACCGTCATCGGAATGCCGCTCGAAATGATTTGCGCGGGTGTGTGAAATTCTCGGTATTCAATATTCACGTCTCCTGTTACTGGCGCGCCATTGGCATCTATAAAGGCATTGGCAGGAATTTCGATAGAAGAGCCATTGTCCATTTCAAGGACTTGTGCTTCTTGCGCTTGCACGACAAATCGTTGTGCTGCCACTTCAATATCTTCTAGCGGCTGCTGAATGCTTAGTTGATCCAAGCCATCCGCAGCAGTGGTTGCCTCCGTTGATTCGGTTGTCGAATTTTGGTCTTGGGTAGCGCTTGTATCGCAATTCGATAATGCAAATGCGAAAAAAGCTAGGAATAAAAGTTGCCACATTGGGTACTTCATACTAGTGAGTTTTAAGTGAAAAAATGTGCTGCTGTTAGCCTTTAGCTCTTGGCTGTTAGCTGTTGGCAAGCAATGTATTATTTCGTTTCTGTTTTCCTTCAGTTCCTAAAGGAGAGAAATACGTATTTTCTGATTGTAACGTTTTGCGGTGAAAGAAAAAAGCCTCCAAAAATCAGCAAGCTCAATTGTTTTCCGCGCCTTCGGCGCGAAAATTCTTTTGGAGGGAGAGAGGAATCGGCAGTTTTACCGCCGATTCC
>JBCCRX010000471.1:0-4826 GCA_039201015.1 Bacteroidota bacterium
AGCCTTGGCGAAGGGAACACTCCAACCGCTTTTTCCTTTCCTGTCAGACTGAGCGCAGTCGAAGTCCAACAAATTCGAACTGACGGTTTTACAACGCAAACAACCCCTCCAAAGAAACCTCCAACCCCTGCGCAATTTTTAGTAGGGTAAGCAAACGCGGATTGGTCTTGCCGTTCTCGATCATATAGAGTTGGGTGCGACCTATACCAAACTCAAAAGCAAAGGCCCTTTGGTCAAAACCTTAGGCTTCGTGAAGGTTTTAAATTTTAGTCTCTAATTTTTTGAAAAACAACTGTTTACTTTTGAGTGTTCACTATACCGAACACCACATATAAATAGACCTCTTATATTCGTAAAAACGGACAAAACCTACATGCCCTCCTTTCGAATTTTAAAAGTCTACCGAAAATTCCAGCGCCGCAGGTGGGACCACAAAGCTGTTCCCGAAATCCGTTTGGAAGGGGATTGGCTCAAAGATTTGGGTTTTGAAATTGGCGATGCCATTGAAGTACAGCAAGAAAAACACCAATTGACAATAAAGTTGGTTACCGATAGGAATAATGATTTATTTTCTGTAATAAATTTCCTATATTTCGATAAGGAATGATATAAACTGTTTAGGCGAGTAATACGTTGAAATCAGCAATTTATAAATCTGATTACGGAGTAACACATAGAAATTAAAGCAATAAGCTAAAGTTTGTAACTTTGTTTACGAATGGAAATAACAACCGATATAAGTAAACTTCGTAGTCTTTCGCAAATCATTTCACCATCTAATTTTAAAAGGATTGTGAGAAAAGGAGACTATTATTCAACTTTTTATAAATTAAAAAAATATACCACGGTAACTGAATCTACTACCAACTTAGATGCAATTAATGTAATCTACAAATCACTTTTAAATAACTATAAAAACGAATACGTTTATAAGAATATACTTATAAATAAACTACTTCTAAGAAAGTATAGTCTAAAAAACACAATTGCATTGAACGAATTCAATATTGGCAAATCAATTGCCGATTTTGTTTTATTAAACGGGGAAGCTAGAATTTATGAAATAAAAACAGAACTTGATAATCTTGAAAAATTAGACAAGCAAGTTTTAGATTATTCCAAGTTTGCCAATAAAGTATACATAGTTACAAGCTCAAAACATATTAATAGATTAATTGAACTTTATAAAAATTCTACAATTGGGATTATAGAGTTAACATCAAGAAATGCCTTAAGAACTATAAGCGAGGCTAAAAATAATTCTTCAACTTTTAATCACGAGGCATTGTTTAAGACCTTAAGGAAGCAAGAATATCTGGAATTAATCCAAGAGCATTTTAAATTTATACCTAAGGTTTCTAATACCATGATTTTTAGAGAATGTTTAAGTCTTGCTAAAAATATAGAAATCTCAATATTTCAAAAATTGGTAATAAATAAGCTTAAATCTAGAAACATTTCTAATCCAGAAATAATCAAAGAAGAATTTATTCCCGAAAGCTTAAAACATATTTGTTATACATTGGATTTTTCGGAAAATGAATATGAGGAGTTAAACTCGTTTCTAAATAAAAATAGCAAAATATGTATTTCCCATATTTAAGAGGTAAGCAATTTGAGTTAATTGCGTTAAGGGAATCATGTACTCTATTTCCAGACAATTTAGATAAAATTTCACCTGTAATTGAGCCTGTCAAATCTTCAAGTACTTTGACTACGACGCTTGGAGAATTAGCTAACAGAAATGTTAATTTCAATATTATAATAAATCCAAGAGTTGGAGATTTAAAGAGTCAACACGATGAAATAATAAATATTATCAAATCCTCTTTTTCCAATAACTATACAAATTATCAATTAGCGGTTATTATCCACCCAAAAACTGAAAATAAGATTAAATCACTTATTGAATTTTTGAATGGGACAGACATAGAGTACAATGGAATAACATTAATTCATAAAACAGAAATAAGTAATCAGAACATCAAATTATTGCATCATGAATTAAATGTTACTTGTAACTTAATATATTTTTCGAAAACAAGTCGAAGATATTATCGTGAATTTGAACCGAACACCTTGGTAAGTCTTGACGATTACTTCGAAGAGTTATCTAGAAACGCCGACTATCTAAATCACGAGAGCGATTTTTCGAATGAGTATAGGTTTTATGAACAAGACGGCTTTGTTGGTTTTTCAGATTTCCTCACAATTGGGGACAACTATTCGGAATCTGGATTCTTACCAAGAGCAGTTGCTATTCATTTAAGTTATATAACTGAAGATAGAATTAAAGTAAAACATTTTGTATCTGATTCGAACGAGGATGTTTCTGATATAGGGGGCAAATTTTCAGAAGCTATCAATAAGCTAGTTATATGGTGCAACCAAAACAATCAAAATACTTCCGCGATAAATATATTTAGAGAGTTACAACAAAAAGGTCACTTTCCCGGTTTAGGTACCATAAAAAAATTATCCATATTAAATCATATTGAATTGGTAATCAACAACATTTAATTATGAATTGTTGTATTAATTGCTTTACTAGTTCATACCTAATTAGTATTATAAATGCTGACGATCGCATTGGGACTTGTGATTTTTGCAGCACTAAAAGCACCTCTATTTATTCAGCTAGAGAGTTATCACCTTTTTTTAGAAATATACTTTCTCTTTACGTTCCTGATGAAAATTCAGATTTGGAAATCTCTAAATCGTTAAAAGAAGATTTTAACGTAATTAGTGAAGTTGTGGCTAAACCTAAGGAATTATTGAAAGCTATTTTTGAAGATGAAATCGATATTTTCCAACCAATATTGAATAACAACGTTTCTTTAAAGCGCAGACCATTTTTAGAAACACAAGCAGATAACATTCACAATATCTGGAATGAATTTAAAGAAGAGATAAAATTCGTAAATCGTTACCACATTCAGAATACCATTGACTTAAAAAAATTAGAAACGTTTTTTCTTCACGAGAGTTTTTATCGTAACGTTAAAAAAGGAAGAATTTTTTACAGATGTCGAGTGTCAGATAAAAATGGTTTCCCTTGCGAAAAAATGGGAAATCCGCCAATAGAACTAGCTTCAAGTGGCAGGGCAAATCCTAAAGGAATTTCATACCTATATGTAGCTGATAGTCTTGAAACATCAATGTATGAGACTAGAGCGTCGCTGTTTGACTATGTAACAGTTGGCGAGTTCAAACTTACTGAAGACATTAAAATCTTAAATCTTCGAAATCCAAAAGATGACCCAATTTATTGGTCAGAAATTGAGGAAATAGAAAGTTATTTAATCTATGTTCCTTTCATTCAAACACTACAAACAGAACTTTCATTACCAATTAGAAAACGCGACAAGCTTTTAGACTATATTCCGACTCAATATATCTCAGAGTTTATTAAATCTTTAGGGTTTGATGGGGTCGAATACCAAAGTTCGTTGAATTCAGAAGGTTATAATATAGCGATATTTAACCCGCAAAAACTCAAATGTTTTAAAACAGACGTTTATGAAATAAAGGATATAAAATTGACGCACGGAATAGTAGAATAACTATTTCCAACAAATTAGACAAAAATCTCCCGCTCGTGAGTCCTTGTAACTCGTGCAAAGCCATTCCAACCAACACCCTCTCTTTTCACCAAAATTCCCGAACTTCACATAGAGGAGTATTAATCCTAAAACCCCACCCTATTCTAAACGGTAAGCAGCATGAAAAGGAGCATGAGAATATTGATTATAACAATCACATTTGTTTGGGTAGGAATGGTATTGGGAATCTCCTTTCTTGAGGCCCCATTAAAATTTCAAGCCCCAAATATTACCACAGAGCTGGGTTTGGGCATTGGGAAACTGGTTTTTTCGGCTTTAAATAAAATTGAGATTTCATTCTCCATTTTGTTATTGGTTTTCCTTTGGCGGGGAAAGTTTGCAACAAAATCGTGGTATTTATACGTGGGTATTTTTGGCATTATACTGGTTCAATCCATTTGGCTGATTCCGGTATTGAACCAAAGAGCGGATGTAATTATTTCCGGCCAGGAGGTAAACCCATCCTTTCACCATATAGCCTATGTAATGCTTGAAATTATCAAAGTAGTATTGCTCATAACGGCCGGGGTCAAGTTTTTAAAGTCGACAGAGTCAAAATAAGGACAAAGCAAAACACGGGTGGAAGCATCCGCCTCACGAGTCTGCACCTCCTGCAAGCCGGCCCCAACCAACACCTTCTTGGTTTCTGACCAAAATTCCCGAACTTCACTTACAAATCACTGGAAAGGATTCCTATCCTTATCAACTAGTCATGATAAAACACAACAGAACATGAAACAAATAATTGTATTGTTCGTATTTGTATTGCTTTTGGGCGCAGCTTGCCAAAACAAAAAAGAGGTTCCTACTACATCACCTATCGAAGTTTATGCAGACTCACTATTTCAAGCCAGTGTTGATAGTTTGCAAATTGCCGGGGGAGCAGTATTGGTTTTTCAAAATGGGGAAACACTTTTAAAAAAATCGTACGGTTATTCCAGCTTAGAACTAACGGTGCCAATGCCGGAGGATGGGCAATTTGAAATTGGATCAGTAACCAAACAATTTACAGCGGCGGCCATCTTAAAATTGGTAGAAGCCAATAAACTTTCTTTAGAAGACGATTTCACGGAGTACCTTCCATTTGACACCAAAGGAAGAAAAATCACAATTAACAACTTACTGAATCACACCTCTGGCATTCCCAGTTATACCGAAATTAGAGAGTTTTGGGACCTATCCATTCAGCAGCACCCGCGTGATTCTCTTGTGCGCCTGGTAGAG
>JBCCRX010000472.1:0-4816 GCA_039201015.1 Bacteroidota bacterium
AAATCATCTTTTTCTACGCGTAGATTATTAATAATAAAAGTCTGACGTTGTGGTGTATTTTTACCCATGTAGTAAGACATCAATTTCTCAATATCCGTTTCTTCGTTGAGCATGACAGGTTCTAATCGAATGTCTTCGCCTATGAAACCGCCAAATTCATCGGGAGAAATCTCCCCTAAACCTTTGAAGCGCGTGATCTCTGCTTTTCCCCGCAGCTTCTTGATCGCTTCTTGTTTTTCGCTTTCGCTGTAGCAGTAGAAAGTTTGCTTTTTATCGCGCACTCGGAAAAGGGGCGTTTCTAAAATATAAAGGTGTCCATTGCGCACCAAATCAGGGAAAAACTGAAGGAAAAAAGTGAGCAGCAATAGTCGAATGTGCATGCCATCTACATCAGCATCCGTGGCGATGACCACTCTATTGTAGCGCAAATCATCTAAGCTGTCTTCGATGTTGAGGGCGTGTTGCAATAGATTAAATTCTTCGTTTTGATAAACGACTTTCTTGGTCAAAGAAAAGCAATTCAAAGGCTTTCCACGCAAGCTAAAAACCGCTTGTGCCTGCACATCGCGCGCCTTCGTGATCGAACCACTTGCAGAATCTCCCTCGGTGATGAAAATAGTGGTGGCGAGACGATCTTCTTCTTGAGTTTTGCGGTTGCTGTCGTTGAAATGCCAACGGCAGTCGCGGAGTTTTTTGTTGTGTAAATTGGCTTTTTTGGCGCGTTGGTTCGCGAGTTTTTTAATGCCCGCAATTTCTTTTCGCTCGCGCTCTGATTGTTTGATGCGTTTTTCTATGGCTTGCGCCACTTCTGGATTTTTGTGCAAATAATCATTCAATTCTTTCTGCACAAAATTATTGATGAACGTACGCACCGTTTCTCCCTTTGGCGCGATTTCCGTTGAGCCTAATTTGGTTTTGGTTTGCGATTCAAAAATGGGTTCTTCCACTTTCACGCTAATGGCGGCGATGATAGAAGTCCGAACATCTTTGGCGTCGTATTTATTTTTGAAAAACTCTTTTACGGTCTTTCCAACGGCTTCTTTGAAGGCATTCAAATGTGTTCCGCCTTGCGTGGTGTTTTGTCCATTCACAAAGGAGAAATACTGCTCGCCGTATTGGTCGCCATGCGACATCGCAATTTCAATGTCTTCTCCTTTAAAATGAACAATTGGATAACGCAAAGTCTCCACATTGAATTTGCGCGACAATAAATCTTTCAATCCATGCCGCGACTGAAAGCTTTTGCCATTGAAATTCAACTTTAGACCTGCATTGAGATAGGCATAATTCCAGAGCTGATTTTCGAGGTATTCACTGCGAAATTTGTATTTTTTAAAAATAGAATTGTCAGGTCGGAAAGTGACACGTGTGCCGTTTTCTTCTTCTGTTTTTTTGAGCCGATGATCTTTCAGCACTTCTCCTTGCTCAAATTCCGCTACTTTCTTTTTTCCTTCTCGCACCGATTCTACCCGAAAGTAATTGGAGAGTGCATTGACGGCTTTCGTCCCTACGCCATTCAATCCAACGGACTTCTTGAAGGCTTTGGAATCGTATTTTCCGCCTGTATTGATTTTAGACACACAATCTACCACTTTTCCTAGAGGAATGCCTCGCCCATAGTCGCGCACACTGACTTCGCCTTCTTCGATACCAATATCAATTTGCCGTCCGTGCCCCATCACATATTCATCTATACAGTTGTCCACCACTTCCTTTACTAGGATATAAATTCCATCATCTGCCGCCGAACCATCGCCCAGTTTTCCGATGTACATTCCAGGACGCATTCGGATGTGTTCCTTCCAATCCAGCGAGCGAATATTATCTTCTGTATAATTTGATTTTGCCATCTAAGATTTACTATTGAGTTGTTTTCAATTACGACTTGCAAATTTAGGCAATTCATGAAACAAAACCAACAAATTGTTTAAACTATTCATTCATGGCTACCGCCACTTCCGCTGCTAGTCGTGCATTGTTCAAGACCAATTGAATATTGGATACTAAACTTGCACCTTCGCTCAATTGCTCAATCCTGGAAAGCAAAAAAGGGGTGACTGCTTTGCCTTTGATGCCTTGTTCGATAGATTCCTTTAAGGCGCATTCTATGATGTCATCAATGTAGGATTTAGGGCAAGCGTGTGCGGCTGGAACTGGATTAGCGATCAAGACGCCTCCTTTGAGTCCAAGTTGCCATTTAAGCGTTAAAGTTTCTGCAATGGCTTTGGGTGTATCCAATTGATAATCTACTTGCAGCCCGCTTTCGCGAGTATAAAAAGCGGGAAACTCTTTCGTTTGATAACCAATGATGGGAATGCCAAAAGTCTCTAGATATTCCAAAGTCAATGGCAAATCTAGGATGGCTTTTGCGCCTGCACTCACGACAGCTACCTTGGTATTGGCGAGTTCTTGCAGGTCTGTCGAAATGTCTAGGGTCTGTGTTGCTTGACGATGTACACCACCAATACCGCCCGTCGCGAAAATCCGAATGCCTGCCCAATCCGCAATAATCATAGTTGCGGCTACGGTAGTCGCGCCGTATTTCTTTTGCTGCAAAATGAAAGGAATATCCCGCCGACTAACTTTGGCTGCCGATAAACCTGCTTTCCCCAATGCAACAATCTCTTCTCGTAATAAGCCTACCTTGATTTGTCCATTCATCAAAGCAATAGTAGCGGGCACTGCGCCTTTTGAGCGAACGGCTTGTTCTACTTCAAGTGCAGTCTCTACGTTTTTGGGATAGGGCATGCCGTGCGAAATAATAGTTGATTCTAAAGCTACAATAGCTTGTTTTTTTTCCTTAGCTTCTACAACTGCTTTGCTGAAATGAAGCATTTGTAAACGGTGCATATTGTATGTGTTTATTTCTTTATCTCGCTTTATTTATCTGCTCCGATCCAAGTCCATCAAATCATTGCATCAAAAATTCCACCATTCGATCATTTTCTTGAACTGCTCCTTGCGTACTTCTTCCATTGTCAATCAAAGTTTGCATCAATTCCGTCAAGCGAGTCACTACTTCGGGCTGAACGTCCGCAATATTATTTTGTTCCGCAATATCTTTTTCTAAGTTATACAATTGAACGCTCGGCAATCCTTGTTTTTTAGCTGCCGCTGGTCTAGGTTTCGACCAGCCGCCCGAGCCAGGACAAAAGTTGAGTTTCCATTTTCCTGCTCGTATGGCAAAAGAGCCATTCACAGAATGATGAACCGTGTTGGTACGCAAAAAAGTATCTCTATTTTCCGCAAAAAGCAGGGGCGATAAATCGTAGCTATCTTCTGCCACTTCATCTGGTAGATCAACACCTAAGATACTGCCACACGTTGCCATAAAATCGGTCAAACAAATCGTTTTATCGGACTGGCGCCCCTCTATGATTCGGTCTTTCCATTGCACGATGAAAGGCATGCGATGTCCCCCTTCATATATATCAGCTTTGTGTCCTCGCAGTTCACGACTTGGATAATGCCCTAAATCCATGACCTCTTGCCAGCCTGCTATCGGAGCAAAACCATTGTCGCTCGTAAAAACAATCATCGTATTTTCGGCTTGTCCAGATGCTTCCAAAGCAGCGGTAATTTGCCCTACTAAATCATCCACCATCAACACAAAATCGCCGTATTCATTGAGTTGACTTTCGTTTTTAAACGATTCTGTTGGAATAACAGGTGTGTGTGGCGCGGGTAATGGAAAATATAAGAAAAAAGGAGTTTCTTTTTCCGCAGCACTTTCAATATACTTAACTGCTTTTTGCGTAAAGGTGGGCAGCACTTGTTCCATTTCAAAATCATCTCCAATCGGACCTTCTCGCCAGAATGCTTTTCCACTACTTGCTGGAATCGTATCGATGCGGGTGGCAGTGATTCGATCATTTTCGATGTACAAATAAGGCGGAATATCTAGGGAAGCAGCAATGCCAAAAAAGTAGTCAAATCCATATTCAAGCGGGCCATAATTGATGGGTTTAAAAAAATCTACTGTACCCGTTTTGCTGTCCATCCCAAAATCCAAACCTAAATGCCATTTTCCAATACAAGCTGTTCGATAACCTTGCTCTTGAAATAAATCCGCTACCGTCATCCGATCTGGATGAATTAAGTGGCGATCATAGCTCCAAGTCACTCCTTTTTCGAGATACGTCCGCCAGGCATACCTACCTGTCAAAATACCGTAGCGCGTAGGCGTGCAGACCGAAGAACCACTGTGTGCATCCATAAATTTCATACCTCCCGCAGCAAGTCGATCTATATTCGGAGTCACAATTTTAGAATCTTCATTGTAACAAGAAAGATCACCGTAGCCCAAGTCGTCCGCAAGGATATAAATGACATTTGGTAAATGGGCAGTCTTGACTGCTGCTTTGTTTTTTACTTGCTTGCAAGAAAGAAAAAAGGCGAAAAATAGAAAGCTTAGGATATATCTAGAAATAAAATGGCTTTTAGTTGTAGAGTCGTTTTTTTCGTTTTTGTTTTGCATGTCAGTAGGTATTTCGCGTTGGAGGCTTAGTACGAAAGTGCATCTTAGTAGTCAGTTAAGCTATGATATACTAGAAATCGCAGTTAATCAGGAGTAGCAAGTCCCTACCCCAACTACCGTCATTGGTTTATTATGCTCAAGCGGGCTCGGCTCAAAATCAAAATAAGCTCTAATGTAAGACGTAACTGTGAAAAAATTTCGGTTCTTTGAAAATTTTTGTGATCTAGCTGTACGATTTCAGGCAATAACATGTTCTTTTTGTCTTAGCACAAAAAGAACCAAAAAAGCCAAGACTGAATTTCTTTTTTAGCGTTGCAAAAGCACCAAAAAGACTAAACA
>JBCCRX010000473.1:0-4803 GCA_039201015.1 Bacteroidota bacterium
ATTCTATTGAACGATAATTTTTCGTAATGTATAAAATATAGATTACGAGTATCGTGTCCATACTTGACTTAGTTTCAGATATTGCTGGCATCGAGCCAGCACTATCTGATTAGGGTTTTCTAAAGGGAACAGAGAGAATTTTTTCCAAAAATTCTCTCTGTTCCCTTTAGAAAACCCTTCAATTTGAATCGGTTCGATGCCGATTCAAATTGAACACACCTGTAGTCAGCGACTTACACATTAAAGAAAATTATTGCTCAGTAGAATACAAATTATCTCGTTTTTTCAGGTTTTCGGACTAAACTCAAGCTTTGAAAACTTCGTAAATTGATAAAGCTTCTATCAATTTTTCACAGAAAAAGAACTAACCCAATAACTTCTCCATTCTTTTATCGCCCCTTCACAAATCGCACCAATTCAGTGTCGCTCCGTCCTTGAATCTGAATCACATAATGTCCGCTTGTCCAATTGAGTACACTGATTTCTAAACGATTTTTCGCTCCTTCCACTACCATTTCTTGTTTCAAACGCCCTGCAATATCCAAAATGCGAATGCGCTCAATATTTTGATTGGCTTCTATGTACAGCCAATTGCTAGCAGGAGACGGAAAAACTCTAGCATGCAAAGCCAAAGACACGACTTCCGTTCTATCTTCTATTGTATTAGCATTACTGCTAGTCGTGAAAGTGGCAATATCGCTGTATTCACTAGAACTATCTGCACAATTTGCTCGAACGCGCCATTCGTAGGTCGTATTGGGTTGGAGTGGTTGTGCCACTCCAAAATTGGTAGGCGAAGTACGCGTGTTCCATCTTGTTCTTCCTAATGATCGCAACTGAACGGTATAATCAACAGCTTCCACTATGGCACTCCAACTAATATCAGCCGTCCGATCTTGGATATTATTGGACAACAAATCCGTAGGCGTTTCGCAGCTTGCCACCACACAAGGTGGACAATCTGAACCACCACAATCCACACCCGTTTCGTCGCCATTTTGAATACCATCGTCGCAAGGCGGTGCTACACCGCAAGGCGGACAAGAGCCGCCACAATCCACACCCGTTTCATCACCATTCTGAATGCCATCATCACAGGTCGGCTCATTTCCACCATTCCCTGCCGTGAAAGAAGCGATTTCTGAATAGGGACTTTCTTCTCCATCACATACTGCTTTCACTCTCCATTCATAGGTTACACCATTTACAATATTGTTAGTCAAAGTAACACTATTGGTGCTGCTGTTTGTATTGAGGCGCCAAGGATTTGTTCCCTCCTGACGTCCTTGTACGCTGTAATTTGTTGCACTGGCAACTGCTGCCCAATTTAAAGTGATTTCGCTACCTGTATTATTGGTTTCAAAAAGACCAGTGGGTGTATCGCAGGTTTCCATCATGCAGGGCGGACAAGAACCACCACAGTCCACGCCCGTTTCATCACCATTTTGGATACCGTCATCGCAAGTTGGTTCTGCTTGACAGGGCGGACACGAACCACCGCAGTCTAGTCCCGTTTCGTCGCCGTTTTGAATGCCGTCATTGCAGGTTGGTACGCCCCCACCCTGGCAGCCGCTCATGGCTTGTGAGCTAGTTACTAGAACATTCCTTCCAAAACTAGCGTAGGTATCTGCTTGTCCATTAGAAGTATTTGGTGGCAAGTAATAGTGTGTTCTAAACTCAGTGAAGCGTCTCACTTTTGCAGGAACACATTCTGGGTAGTCATCAAAGGAAGCCCTTCGATCTGTGCATTCTTCTGTATCAATACTGAAACCACAAGAACCAAAAGATCGCCCATCTCCTGTACAGTCAAAATCTGCATTAGCTCCTTTATCGCTGTAATATGCACTAACATAGCCTTGCTTAGTACCCGAATCAAACTGCTCTTTTGTCCCCAATGTTATATCTGTATTCCAGTCAAAAGTAGTAACCAGAGAACCTTGCGAACCTGTAATCAATTCCCATTTAGTTGGTTCTTCTGTATCTACCACATCTGGGCTTCCATTGATCGTGACACCTCCTGGCGCACGATCGCTGTAATATCTCATACCGCTCGAAGCACTATTAAAATCAAAAATATCAGTATAACCGTTCGCTGTATGTAGGCGATAATAGATAGTGTAAGCAGCTTGGTATTGAGTGAACTTAATGGTTTGCTCTGTAAAAGTTCCACTTTTCGCTCCCATCACTGAGCGTATGGCGCGTACTGGTCCATCCTTATTAGTGACGATCGGACCTTTGCCATCCGAAAATTCTTGTTCATTTCGGTTGCAAGCATTGGCATTAATGAAAATCTGATGACGATCTAGTATATCTTGACCATTGGCATTTCCTGCGGTGATTTTTAGCACATCTTCGACCCACCTTTGCGAAAATTCTATGCTGTATTCAGAAGTGGTGACCACTGAATTCTCAGGATTATTGTTTGTCCCACTGAATACACAGACATCATAGGTGCTTTTGTAATCATTGGCATAACTATAATTGTAAGTGACGTAGTTTTTGCCTGCGGACGGATCAAGATTGCCTGTTTGCTGAAAAACATAGACGTAGCCCCAAATCGAGTTATTGAGTGGGTCGCGAACGGTGATTTCACATTTTGTATTGGCTAGGACACCGTTCGGACAGTTGTCCGTGTTTGCTCTTTGCCCTGCATCTTTCGCCATAAAAACCAACTCATCGTTTCCGTCAAATCGTATGTCGTCATCGGGTCCAATATCCGTATTGGTGTCCGCATAATATTCTACTTCCCAATCGACATCTTCGGCCGAACGGTCTATACAAGGATTTCGGACACCATAGGCATCAGCGATATCTTTGACCACAATTTCGTCTATTTGTACAGGAATTTGCTGCCAGTTTCCGTTGTAAGCAAAAGCAACAATTTGATCAGGCATGATGCTCAACATACAAGACAAATCATTCCCCCGAATGACTACAGGATCCTTGTCCCGAGTCTGGGCGAAAACAAAAGAGGTGCACAATAGAAATAGGAAAGAATAAAGGATTCTCATTTTTTCTTGGCTTGATATTATTGTCAAACTTGATCTTTAAAGTTCAAACTAACTTAATATAAAGATATAATAAATGATAATTTTAGACAAGTTTATCTACCAATAGTCCGTGCAATTTTTGAACCACAAAGGACGCACAGAACACAAAGAGTTGATATTTAAAGAGTTGCACTTTCACTGTTTTATTCTACAATCTTTTAATTATCAATTATACACGGACTATTGTAAATTAAGTGTACTCAAATAATCGACATTTCCATGGCAAGTATTGCTTTAGTTTTACTTACTTTCGCGCCAATTTTTAATGATTGAATAAAAAATGAGTGCAGCACAGCAAAAAATACTGAAAATAGGAACAAGAGGAAGTAAATTAGCCCTGTGGCAAGCCTATTTTTTGCAAGATCAATTGCGGCAAGTAGGGACGGAATCAGAGCTAGTGGTCATCAAAACCAAAGGCGATCAGATTCAGCATTTGGGCTTTGATAAAATGGAAGGAAAGGGCTTTTTTACCAAAGAAATCGAAGATCATTTGTTGCGCGGCGACATAGACGTGGCGGTGCATTCGATGAAAGATTTACCCACCGCGATGCCTGAAGGTTTAGCGATTTCTGCGGTTTCTTATCGAGAAAATCCTTCGGACTGTTTGCTGATTAATAAAATGGCTTTTGAAGCTGCAAAACTTTTAAAAGTTAAAGAAAATGCAATCATAGGCACTTCTTCTGCTCGTCGGAAAGCACAATTACTTGATTTTCGCTCCGATTTTCAGCTCAAAGACATTCGTGGTAATGTACCCACGCGTATTCAGAAATTGAGAGAAAGACAATTCGATGCAATCATGCTAGCTGCTGCGGGTATAAAACGGCTTGAAATTGATTTATCTGATTTTGAAGTCCTTCATTTTGATCCGCGTGAATTTGTACCTGCTCCTGCACAGGGCGTTTTGGCGTTTCAAGTGAATGAAGCAGACAAACCAACGCGTCGCATTTTGCATCAAATTCACGACCGAGCAGTGGCAGATGTTGTGAAGGTGGAGAGAAAAATTCTGAAGTTGCTGAACGGCGGTTGCCAAATGCCTGTCGGGATTTATTGCAAGCAAGATCAATTGAATAATTACCACGTTTGGGCAACGAAAGCAGAAAGTTGGAATAGTCCGTTGCAAAGTGCGCAAGTCTCCTCTTCTACTTCAGCTGGATTGGCAGAGAAGGTGGTGGAAGCCTTGGATGCGAAAGTGGAAATGGAGCCAGAAGTCAGACATTAGAAGCGAGAAGACCGACTCACCAACTACAGATTGAGGTATCATCCTAGATTTCACTAAATTGAAATAAGCTACACAATCATTTCACTGCCAATCATTTGCAAGCTTGGAAAAATGACTATCAGCAATTCTCACTGTGGAATCGGACTTTATCCAGTAGATGCCCATATTAGAATACATTCAGGCAGGATTTTCCATTACTGGATAAATTTTACGGTTCTTTGAAAATTTTTGTGATCTAGCTGTACGATTTCAGGAAATAACATGTTCTTTTTGTCTTAGCACAAAAAGCACCAAAAAAGCCAAGACTGAATTTCTTTTTTTGCGTTGCAAAAGCACCAAAAAGACTAAACAAGATAAACTCGCCCTAAGTATTGTTTTTCAAGCTTTTATTCACGGGCTGGGCCAAGCTTCAGCTCTGTTTAGCACCTTGTTTTGGCTCATACAGTATTTTGTTTTTAACGCCTTTTTGGCACTTTTTTCACTAAAAGAAATGAGGTCGATTTTGATAATTCCTCAAAAAAATTCAGAGAACCA
>JBCCRX010000474.1:0-4797 GCA_039201015.1 Bacteroidota bacterium
TGGAGTCTAAATCAAGATTAAGGACGACCTTTAATGGTTAAAAACCTTTCGATTTTTGCCCCACACGGTTTTTGCAAATTTAGGCCTTTTCACTTTTTGTTTACATTTTTTATCGTAGTGCAATGTACGAAAAACCTTGATCAAATCATATGGGCTCGACGCCCATATGATTTGAAAATAAACGTGAGCTTCCATAAATAATGCTGACCAAATGAAATCATTCAGAACCTCAAAGTTTTAGTCGCCGTGCAAATCTATTAGATAGAATTTTCCCTTGGACAATACCAAACGATCTCAAATAACTTCCAAATATACCCAACCAATACAAACCAGCTACAACCAGTCGAATGCTACATTTTTCAAGCGCGCAAGCCGTTCATATTGAAGTTGTCTTACCACTACCATTGCCCAAGACCTATTCTTACTATGTGCCAGAAGAATGGGTAAAGCAAATCCAATTTGGGGTGCGCGTAGAAGTACAATTTGGGAAAAATAAAATCTATGCGGCTTTGGTGGTTAAAGTACACAAAGGAACGCAAATAGGAAGCCCGAAATCCAAACCAATTATCGCCGTACTCGATCAAGCTCCGACTATCACCGATACCCAGTTTCAGCTTTGGCAATGGATGAGCAACTACTATCGTTGCAGCCTCGGAGAAGTGATGAATGCTGCCCTGCCTGCTCACCTAAAATTGGCGAGCGAAACGCAAATTGTCGTTGGACCATTTTACGATCCTGATATGAAAGGACTGAGCGATAAAGCTTTTCTAGTCATGGAAGCTCTGCGCAGCAATGGAACGCTCACGACCCAGCAAATTCGAGATTTATTGCAGCAAAAAAGCGTCTATGGACTGATGAAAAAATTGCTGGAGCAAAAGTTGATCTACCTGAAAGAAGATGTTCAAAACAAATACAAGCCCAAAAAAATCACTTGTGTCCGCTTGCAAGCCGCTTTTCGTCCTCCTGAGCAATTGTCCCAAGCCTTTGAACTGCTGAAACGCTCTGAGAAACAGACCAATGTGCTCATGGCCTATCTGCAATTATCGCGGGAACAAGAACACGTTCGCAAACAGGATATTTACAAAAAAGTAGAAAAATCCGATTCCGCTACCCTGAATGCCATGTGCAAAAAAGGCGTGCTAGAAATATACGAACGCGAGATCAGTCGAGTGGCTGGCTACGAAGAAGAATTGGAAGAAAAATTGGATTTGTCGAGCCAGCAAATAGATGCTTTGGAAGCTATAAAGCAAAAGTTTGAGCAACAAAATGTCGTTCTTCTGCAAGGTGTGACGGGCAGTGGAAAAACGCGCGTTTATATCGAATTGATGCAGCAAGCCGTGGAGCGCGGCGAGCAAGTTTTATACCTTTTGCCCGAAATTGCTTTGACCACCCAAATCATTCAACGTTTACAACGCATTTTTGGCAATCAAATAGCTGTCTATCATTCTCGCATCAGCAACAACGAACGCGTGGACATGTGGAAAGAAGTGCATGCAGGCAAACCGATTGTTTTGGCGGCGCGTTCGGGTGTGTTTTTGCCTTTCCAGAATCTCAAATTGATTATCGTGGATGAAGAACACGATCCTTCTTTCAAACAAAATGATCCCAATCCACGCTATCAAGGACGCGATACGGCGGTTTACTTGGCTCGTTTGCACAAAGCGAAAGCATTGCTCGGTACAGCGACGCCTTCTATCGAATCCTACCAAAATGTAATTTGGAAAAAATACGGGCTGGTCGAAATGAAAGAACGATTTGGCGGTTTGGCATTGCCTGAAATCCAGATTATTGACCTAAAAGAAGCGACGAAAAAAAAGGAGATGCAGTCGCATTTTAGTGCAGCATTGATTGAGGAATTAAAAGCAGCTTTAGAGCGAGAAGAGCAAGTCATCTTGTTTCAAAATCGCAGAGGGTACGCGCCCATTTTGCGCTGCGAAACTTGTGGTTGGCATCAAGAATGCGTCCATTGTGACGTGAGTTTGACCTACCACAAATTTCACGATCGCTTGAAGTGCCACTACTGCGGCTTCAGTATGAGTATCCCTGAGGCTTGTCCTGCTTGTGGCGTGGTGGGTTTGAAAATGCAAGGTTTTGGAACGGAAAAAATAGAAGATGAACTCAAAATATTTCTGCCCGATGCGGAAATTGCGCGTATGGATTTGGATACCATTCGGACTAAAAACGCACTGCTGCGGATGATGACCGATTTTGAGGAAAAGCGCATTGATATTTTGGTGGGCACACAAATGGTTACCAAAGGGTTAGATTTTGAGAATGTGGGTATCGTTGGTATTTTGAGTGCCGATCAATTGCTGCAATTTCCCGATTTTCGAGCCAGTGAACGCGCTTTTCAGTTGATGACCCAAGTGAGTGGCCGCGCTGGCCGCAAGCACAAGCGCGGTAAAGTATTGATTCAAAGCTTCAATCCTGCGCATCCCGTCATTCGAGAAGTGATTGACAATGATTTTGATCGTTTTTTCTCGCGCGAAATCACGGAACGTAAACAGTTTCGCTATCCACCTTTCATTCGATTGATTAAGATCACTTTGAAGCACAAAAAGCCCGAAACCCTCAACAAAGCCGCCAAAGTATATGAGAAAGTGCTGAAAAGTAAGTTGGGCGATTGGGTGATTGGTCCTGCGATTCCGTACATCGGACGAGTTCGTGGGCAATATTTGTTGGATTTTATCATCAAATTGGAGCGCGATGCGAAGAAGGTGCGCTACGCGAAGTCTTGTATTTCCTTAGCAGGCGATGAGATGAAGAGTACGGAAGGCTGTTCGGGTGTGCGTGTGAGTGTGGATGTTGATCCGATGTAACCTTACGATCATTTGATCAAAACGACTCACACAATTTTTACGTAAGAAACATTGATATTTCTTATCTCTTTAAACTCTATGACAAAATAGCTACTAGAAAGTTTTTCAAAACTCTCATCGAAGTTTTTCTCAAGACTTTGTTGATTTATTAAAACAACATCTTTTGATTCGCCGTCAGAAGTAATATTAGCAGAATCATCATTATCATCTGACTGGGCAATATCAAGTCCTGTTCTTTGAAGGTTCAACTCTCTTCTAAAAACCCCTTTCAGGTATATTCTATTTAGTTCTTTTCTTCTGTTGAAAAAGAACTTGCTTAATTCACCAGAGTAGATATAATCTCCTTCTGAGCAACTAACAAGGGCATCTATCTGAATATAATCAAAATCAGTTTCTTGCTTTAAGCCAAACTCTCTTCCAGTAAGAAAGTACCACCATTGATTAGAAATTCTCAGGAACTGAAACCTGTAATCCCAGTTATACTTTATAACAACTTTTCTAAACCCTTTCCCAGATATAGATGCAAAAATTAACAGAAAAAAAGTAAAAGTAGTAAATAATACAACGGGTGACCAATCCAAATGTATTTCATCAGATGAAATGCTTTCAAATGCCAGAGCTTCTGTGTTATCGCTTAGCATATTAGATATAGAAGCTACAACAATTTTTAAATCGCTTGGAGCTACAACGTTGGCAATTGATATACCTATTGCATTGAATATAAAAGACACAACTACTATAAAAAGTAGTTCTCCAGTTATAGAAGTATCTACTGTATATTGTAGGGAATCGCTCTCAATGTAAGATATTCTGAATGCAGCACCTGGCGAAAGTAAGAGCAGTATCACTAACGCACTTAATGCAATGTCCATTTTTTGTTACTTGTTGGTTCTAGATACTATTTTGTTAGATGAGAATAACCTTTTCAATGTGAGCTTTTTACCATTTACCTTTGCCTCATGTCCTTCAGCAGTATCAATACCATTTTTTGAACCCAACAATGTTTGTTTGACTAATTCATGTGAGCCATTCTTAGTAACTCTTTCTGCTTTTTTACTCTTTGGTGCGTCCATAAATTATACATTTCCTCTAGCAGACGCTGACCTGCCAGACTCAGAACTCGTTTAGATTTATTGAATTGGTAATAAATTTTCCATAGAAGTTACTTCGAAGTAAATCACTTACTTTATTTCAAGGAGTTTACCATTAAGCTGTAGCCAGAATCATAAACTAATGACAATGAGCTAAATAAATCATTAAACAAGTCGCCGTATTATAACATGATAAGTGTATGACCTAAATAATCGCCTTTTGCCTGAATACGTATTATCAAGCGTACCATAAACCTGAACTACCGATAGAGGCATATTAGACTTTTACAATAACTAGACAAATTTAGAAAATGTTCATTAAACTAGGGAAGTAAATAGGCTGTTTTCTATTGTTTAGAATATCTCTAAATAATGGAAGTTTATCTGAAGGAGTTACGTACTTTGAGAGTAAATTTTCGACATTTACATGCTGTATAACTACGATCAGTTAGTGAAGATGTTTCATGAAGAAAAACTATGGAGGGTACTAGTAAATTGGAATCGTCTTCGATTCGCTCTAGAATTTAATCAAAATCTGATGTTACGCATAACATGAGCTACTAAGTCTCATTTTGAGATAGGAATACCTTACGTATCAGGAGTCCTGTGGATTTAGATAGAGCACCTTCTGCAAATAGCAGTGGTGGAGTAGGTGGAACTTTTGTAATTGCAACTGATATAATTGATCCGAAAGATTTTTTACAACAAATTAGAGATAACATTCCTCCGTATCCGTTTCGAGACGGAGAGAGCTGGCTTTAGTGTTTTGTAAAACGAGAGGAAGATGTATCATACAATTCCTGCTTCAAATGCTCTATTTACTAATGAATCAGTACGTTTAGCCGTTAGGAAATATGGCAGTCGTACTCGTCTGCCTTAAGCTGAAA
>JBCCRX010000475.1:0-4769 GCA_039201015.1 Bacteroidota bacterium
ACCCAAATTTTGCGAAGGTATTTTTTCTTCAAACAAGGCGAAAAACGTAGACGATGCAGGGCATCAGCGAGGCTTTTCAACGTAGTGTGAAGGAAAAAGAACAAGTAAAATGGGTAGATTATATTTTACAAATTCCCTAAAGCGAATGGTTCTGAATGATTTTATTTGGTCAGCATTATTTATGGAAGCTCACGTTTATCTTCAAATCATATGGGCGTCACGCCTGAGGCGGACAGGTCGAGTCCTTCCAAACGAAAACAAACGAAATTAATAGTTGGCGATATCTTTCTAAAGATACTCGACCAAATGAAATCATTTAGAGCCAAGCGAATTTGGTGGAGTAGATACTGCTGCACATCTTTGTTGGTTCGTTTGGAGGGATTCAACCTCCCTCCAGACGAAAGCGAACGATATTTTAATAGCTAGTGATGCTTGTATAAAGATACTCGACCAAATGAAATCATTTAGCTCCACTTTGTATCAATTGTAGATTAGGTATAGCATAAGTAACTGTATTTTAAAAGTGTTCATTTTCTCATTGCCCCAACAATATATTCGACAATTCAATCACCACCTCCGCCATCACGCCCAAATGATTGCGGTATTTGACGGCAATGTGGAAATCATTGGCTTCTATACCATAAAACTTTACGGAACTGTTGCCGTCCGTATCAACAATGTCGCCGTCTTTTTGCAAGAGGGCAGCACGAGTAGCTAAGATATTTGCTGGATCGCTAGCATCTCTTAGTTCTAAAAAAATCCAATCCACTATGGCGTTGTTGCCAGACGTATTTAGTATGTTAGGGTCGCTAATATTTTCATTGCCCGTATGTCCAAATAGACTAGCGTAAGGCTGTTGAAGTGGAATGTGGTTTTGTTGTCGAAGGCTATCGTGCATCGAAGTGGTATTGCTGTTGTATGCGCCCGATAGCGCTACTTTGGCTTGCAATTGGACGAAATGTTCCTCGCCCGCAGCATCATAAATATAGATGTTGTCCAGTCCAACGCCTTCTTGATTCGTAAAGCGATCGCTATTGAGCAGAAAGCGGAAGCGTACTTTTCCGCCTGTACTTGGAATGGGATAGCGCGCTTGCTGCCAATGACTCGTGGTGCCGTCCCAGACGTTCGCGCCACCCATATTGTTATACCAATGATAGCCGCCGCCATTGCTGCCCAGCCTTGTCCAAGATAAGCCATTTTCGCTGTACTGCAATTGTAAATAATCAAATACACTGCTGGTGTCCTCTTCCACATCCAGCCAAAGCGAGAAGGAAAAAACAGGTGAGGTCAGATTGGATAAATCGAAGCAAGGCGAATAAAGATAGCCCAAACTAGCATCGGTATAATTGCTGTCCAGATCGGTGACCCAAGCGCGATTGCCGTCGGCAGCCGCGTTAAGAAGCGTATTATTGGGTTCGCCCCATTCCCAGTCGTTGTTTTTCCCCAGACTGAACCAATTGCCTGCATCCGTCTCAAAGTCTTCTTGATAGGGATAGCTGCTGATTGGATTACCGAAAGTGACGACGCATTTTCCTATTGCAAAACCGCTTTCCACACCCGTCGCGCTTCTGGCTTTTGCCGAAAAACAATATTCTTCACCAATATTCAGATTATCGACGGTATAGCTCAAATCAGCGGTGGTATGAATCAGTGTCCAAGCATCATTAATGTATTGATAGAGTTCGTATTGGCTGGCATCGGTGACTGCTGCCCAAGTGAGTGCTACTGTTCCGTCGCAATCGGGCGTAGCGGTCAGTGCTGGTCTGCGCATAGTCGTGAATAAGCCGCTGGTGTCCGCAAAAGTACCTGCCAGATTGGTGATACGAATTTGGACTTGATTGGAGACGGTGTCGGGCATCGTGAAAATGTATTGCGTTCGATCAGCAGCAAAGTTTGCTCCGATTTGTGTCCAATTCGTACCTGCATTCAAACTGTAATACAATTGCAAGCTGTCTCCTGCAAAACCAGTTGCATCATTCCAAGTAATACGTAGATCATCGGCTGGAATCGCAATTTCTCCGCCCAAAGGATGCGTCAATACGAGTTCTTTTTCTTGCATTTCGTAAACGACATGAAAAGGCTGTTGCCCCATTGGAATGTTTGTGCCTTTTATTTTGATAGTATAAATGCCCGCAGCAGGCGTTTCGATGCTTATTTGCTCCACATTATTGATGCTGTCACGCTGACTGGCGCTGGCGCGAAAAGCGGGCTGATTGACTTGAGTGGCACTGGTGTCGAGCAACCAAGGATAATGAATATTGGCATTAGGACTTTCTATTTCGATATCCAAATTGTTGACCAAACTCTGCGTGGATAAAGGCGAAGCGGCGGGATCTGTCCAAGCCAAAAGCACTTTTAGCCTTTCGATGCCACTAGGAATGGTGATCTGAAAGCTCTTTTCTTGTCCTTGCGCCAGACTATCCGAAAAATAGGCTTTTTGTGTGATGATGCTGGCGGCTTTTCTAGCATTTAAGCGACCAAAACCGTAAATATAATCAGGTCCTTTATTGCCCAAATCATCTGCGCTGTTGCAAAGCAGGGCTTTCAAAAGTGCGGCTTCGGGTAGGCTGTCGTTGTGTTGTTGTCGGTAAAGTTGCGTGAGTAGTGCGGCACTGCCTGTGACGGTGGGTGCGGCAAAACTCGTGCCCGAACCCGTGAGGTAATTATTGGTAGTAGAAGTGCCTCCTGTGTTGACACCAACAGCTACAATTTCTGGTTTCAGGCGTCCGTCGCTTGCTGGCCCACGACTGGAGTTGCTCCAAATCACATCTGCTTCGGTACTTGCTCCGACTGTAAGTACATTTTTGGCGGACTGTATGCCATTGAGTACGCTTTTGTAGGAGAACGGATAAGGCGAACAAGTTGCACCACCACTGTTGCCCGCTGCGATAAAAGACAGCACTTTCGGAAAATCGACGACCATTTGATCTATTTCTTGGGAGAATATATCGTAATTGCCCGAATTGTCGCAAAAGTCGCCTTCCCAGCCATTGGCGTAAGAATGATTCGTCAAGGACATGCCATAGTTGGAGACATATTCGCCAGTTTTGCTGATGATGTTGCCAAAATATTCGGCTACTACATGGGCTTGTTGTGCTAAACCTGCTTTGCGATAATTCATTGTACCGTCGCCTGCAATAATGCCCGTCACCAAGGATGCGTGTTGGCTGTCGTCGGTGGCTTCGCGATTGAGGTGGCGCGCATTCAAATCGAGGTGTGTATTGACGGTGCCGCCGTCGCCAATGCCCACTATGACACCATTACCGTTTAGATTTAGTCCAGTGGGGTGTTGTAGATAAGTCGCGCCGTGAATGGCGGCATTGTCGTTGACTAAAAGTTGCGGCTGAGTGGCAGCTTGAATGTATTCCACAAAAGGCAGTGCTGCGATCTTAGGAAGCTGTTCTTTTGTTGTTTCAAAATGAATCGTATTTGCTTTGCTGAGATCAGGATGAAAGTGGATGTTACCAAAGGCAATTAGCGTATTTTCTATTTTTTGATGGCGGTTTTCGTACAATTTGACGAGTATCTTTATTTTTCCTTCTTTCTTTGTAAGGACATGATCTATTTTGGAAGTCGCGTCAATTGAGCCAATGTATTTAATATTTAGGTTTTGCAAAGCAGCGATATTTAGGGTTTTTTCCAATTTCACGACATAGGTTTTGGGAGCAAGGTATCGAATAAACTCAATGCCACTTTTTGGCGTATTTTGTGCATTTACGGCATCTTTAGTAGCTTTAAACGTGACGACTAAGTAGTGCGATTCTGCTACATTTCCTTTTGCTGTAAAACTATGCCATGCTGCTTCTGTGAGTGGCTGCAATCTTAGTTTTCCTTGTTTTAGTGGAATGGATGTTGTCTTTTGGGCAATGCTCAAAAGGCTTAGGCTGAAGAAGCAGAATAGTGTGATTATTTTTTTCATTGTACTGGGAAAGCTTTGACATTGTTAGGTTGTGTTCTTTGGATTTTAGAACAAATTAGGTCTCGTCTTGCTTTTATTGGTAAAGCTTTGCAATCAAAGATACAGCGATAAAACGCGCTCTTATAGACTGTTCATTAAATTCAACTAAAAAATGATGATTCAACCATCTGGGAAGTCCCTCTTCTTGATAAAATGCACGGTGATATTTATTTTTTCACTTCATTGCTCTTCTATCATGCAAGCACAATTGAAACAACACCAATGGAAAGATAGAGTGATTTTGGTCTTTGCACCGAACGATACGGAATTGCTTTTTACGCAGCAAATTGAAGCCTTGGCAAAAGATCAAGCAGGCTTATTGGAGAGAGATTTGGTGATTTATCAAGTATTTCCAACTACTGGAATCAGTCCCGAAGAAAAGCCTTTGAACAGTGAAGCCACCGCACGCTTGCGAAAGCAATACCAAATTAAAGCAGCAGATTTTGTCGTTATTCTGATCGGAAAAGATGGCGGTGAGAAGCTACGAAAAACCCAGCAATTGCTTTCCAAAACACTGCTTTATAACACCATAGACGTGATGCCGATGCGACGTTCAGAGATGAGGCGGAAGAAAAAGGGAGCCTGAGGGAATGGACTATCGGATATTTAAGAAGACAGCAGTCAGATTGAGAAATAAATTAGGTTTTTTGAATTTTTTTGTGATCTAGCTGTACGATTTCAGGAAATAACATGTTCTTTTTGTCTTAGCACAAAAAGAACCAAAAAAGCCAAGACTGAATTTCTTTTTTAGCGTTGCAAAAGCACCAAAAAGACTAAACAAAATAAACTCGCCCTAAGTATTGTTTTTCAA
>JBCCRX010000476.1:0-4745 GCA_039201015.1 Bacteroidota bacterium
GCTCAATGCACTATTCGGTAGTGTGCTATCCGTGCCGCTGGTGCCATCTAGTACATCTACGTAGTACGTACCTTCGGGCAAGTCTGGAAATAGATATTTTCCATCGCTGTCCGTGTAGGTTGTATCTAGTGCTTCTACTGTGCCATCGCCATCTGGATCGCCGTACAATACTACTGCTACATTTGGTATGCCTGGCTCTCCTTCATCTTGGAAACCGTCGCTGTCTTCGTCTATCCACACGTAGTTGCCGATCGCGCCCAGGATAACATCATCACAATCAATCATCGGTGTCATAATATTGAGCAGGTCATCTGAACAGCCCGAGCCTTGATTGAATAGGCGTACAATATAATCTGCGTTATGCTCTAAACCTGTAATCGTAGCTGTTCCGCCTGATACTGGGAATAGACCATTTGCGGCTGCACCCGCTACATAAATTGAACCATCGTATTCTGTTGCATTAGCGGTGCTGACGCCTACTACATCAGAATTGGATATACCTGTAATCGTAATGCTTGCATCATTATTTGGTACATCATTGGTACAAGTTCCTACTGCTGGAGTGGGTGTGCCCAATGTCGGAGGAGCAGCCGTACAGATTTCTATAGTAGTCATAAAATCACCACATCGTGCTTTCGTGTTTGAATTATTGGCTGTAATCGTGAAGGTAGCACAACCTTCGCCACTGATCGTTATGGATAATGCACAATCGTCATAAGCAAAATTTGCATTAGGTATGCTATTCGCCCATGCTCCTTCACAAATACCTCCGTTTTCTTCACAGTTTAAATACTCTTGTAGGAAAATGGTCGTATCAGGATCACCGCTGACATAACAAATGGATTGGTTGATACTCAAGTTAGGTGCAGTCGGGCAACATTCTTTTTTGATGGCAATCCCTTTCCCATTTCCAGCACTAGGCGGTGGAGGTACTGCACGTCCAATATAATCTAAATCTGTATTAAATACGGATACACAATCATCTGAAGTGGATTCCGTAGAAACAAACAATAAATCTAAATTTTCACTGTAAACAAGACCAATAGCTTCGTTGTAACCAAAATTATCATCTGTACCATCTTCCAAAGCCTGATCTAGAAGTGTGCCACTATTATTGTATTTATAAATAACCGATCCCCCACTTTGTGAATCATCATCTTGTACGACAACATATATAAAACCTGCTGCATCTGTAGTCACGCCTCTAACATCACCTGATGGTAAATTATTGATACGAGGTTGGATGGTATTATTATTCAATACATCATCTTCTGTGAATACATATAAAAATTCCTCGTCGCCCACAAACCCGTTTGTAGCATACATAGTATCCGTTCTCGGATCAATATAGAATCCCCAATCAATTTCAGAACCATTCAAACCCCCAAAGGATGCTGCACCAACTTGTTGTCGCGTACAAACATCAAAACCTATAATTTGCTGTGCAGCAGGACTGGTATTACTACCACCTGCAAGCGGTCTAAATACATTGAAGTAGAGAATGTTACCAATAGCACCAATATTGAATGTTCCATTCATGTCTATATTGAACTCTTCTGCTCCATTTCCTTCTGGAAATAAATCTCCATCACAAGTTAGTTTTCTAATATCGCTGTTAGAACCATTGGTTTCGCCAATATATACAAAACCATTGATGTCTGATCCTAATCCATGTGGACTAGGAAGCTCATTCCCTTCATACCAAGCGGTACCTGTTTGATTGGTGGGATCAGCTTGCAGCCCAGTAGAGGTAATTTCTCTTAAATATAGATTATTGGGAAAACCAGTAGCTGTGGTGGTATCTGCATCGACATCTATTAAGTATTTGTGTACTTTACCTACCGTGCCATTTACTTCATTCAGATAAATATACTCTTCACATTCACAAGTTTCTGCTGGTGGGTTACAATTGACTTCACTCAAAGTAACGCTTACGTCTGTTGCACAAGCATCATCATTGCCATTGAATACTCGAATGGTGTAAGTGACAGAACCGCTAGGATTAGCTAGTCCAGACAGAAGCGTGTAGGGTGCTGAACCTCCAATGGTAGATAAGAGCGTCGCATTTGCAGCATTCAAACCTGTAAAGTCTCCATCTGAAACAATATGGTAACGATCACCATCGGTTACTGTACTCAGAACGATTGAGGCATCCATATTGGGGGTAGCACTTGGTGGTGTACCACTACAAGTGGCTTGATTTGCCATTGCCGTGACATCGGTAGGTTGACAAGTCACTAAGCAATATTCCACAGCATCAATCAAAATATCACCTGAACCTCTTTGTAAATAAATAAATTTGGTTGCTACGCCTGCTGTTTTTGTCACCATGGTTATAGCTCCACTAGAAGAAGCTGTTCCATTTTGCGTAAATCCTGCTGGGCTATTTTGTTGACTTCCTGGTAGCGTAGTTCCATCGGGTGCTTCCCAGACTTCAGCAGTGGCACTTCCGCCTCTACCACCTATATACAAGGTATATTGTGTTCCTGCGGGTAGTTCATCGGCAAGCGTCAGGACGATGTAGTCGTTAGAAGCACCAATCTCAGTAGAGTTGCCATCGGGTGCACCGACTGCATTGGTGACAGGCCCACTTTGATTGTCGCCACGGTCGTTGATGTCTCCCTCTGCTGCAGTAGCGTATAGATTAGCCAATAGGAAGTCTTCTTCTTCCTCTGCACCCCAGAGCAATCGAAAGCGTTTGGCTATCTCTACCAAAAAGAAGTTGCTTAAACTGTTTCTGATTGTATTGAAAGAAAAGCCTTGCTCGTCAAGAGTATTGATTGCATCCTGTTCCAAGGAAAGCGTCTCTTTAGTAGGCTGCTCCTGATTTTCATGTAGAGCAATGGACACTTCCTGTTCCTGCTCAAGTGCGATTTGGTTTTGCTCTTGCTGCCGTATATCACAGGATTGTGATAAGGCTAGGATACTTAAAGTAAGTAAAAAAATACTGAACTGCTGTAGTCCAGAAATCTTTTGCCAGCGTAGTACTTTTTTCATAAGTCTTGTTGTATTAATTTGAATTCAATTAAAATAATGATTATGATACAATATTTTGTGTTGGGTTTCAGGGTAATTACTAAGCGTCTAGCAGAGAGCTGCGACTCAGTGCAATTGTTTTGACTGATCTGATTAGGACAAACTTGTATTTGGTATTCGTTAAATTGATAAGAGACCATTGAGGCGCCAATGGCATAGTAGATTCACAATGAAGGCAAAGATGTGAATAAGCAGAGGAGGAACTTACCGCTACCGCTGGTAGTATTTTTTTGAAAGCGTAGTCTCTTTTCATTAGTTGATGTTGATAAGATTTACTTAGTATTGATCTCTGAAAACAAGAAAGAAAGCGTGTCTTCTCCTGTTTTCAAGAGATCCTGCTAAGCGCGTAAATAAACTTATCGAAAAATTCACCCATTGATTAGAAGCCTCACAACACCCTATCTACCGATAACAGATGCAGGACTTAAAATCACAATTTTTCGTAGTCTTTTATTAAAAGTTTCTCACAAGTACAATATACCTTATTCACAAAATAAGAACCTCTACATTTTAACTTTGATTATCAGCGAGTTAAAATTAGATATTTGTTTTTGTGAATAACTACTAATAATTAGTATTCAATCTTGTAAGTAAATAAACGGTTTAGGGAGTAGGTAAAATATAGCTTACCCACCTTGCAACTTTATTTTGCCCTTCTGCTGCCTTGGAAAAATAAGCATTATGCTACGGCATAAATCCATTTTTTCCGCTTTGCACAAGAACAAACTAAAACCACCATTTTGGATATCTTATTCATTACCTATTCCCTTATCCCAATAATTTCTTATGTGTCATAATAGGATTAGTTACGATCAGGTAGCTACATACCATTGGGATCGGATGTTGTAATCAATTTTGGAAAGTATCTTAGCGTGTTTTGCTAATTTCAGAAAGTAGCCTACTTCATTGCCTTACAATAATAATACAAAGATAGGTGAATTAACATGAAATATTATCATCATATATTATGAACGATTCATTTTTTATTATGAACAAAAATAATACAGTATCAACGAATAAAAGCATCTAATTTTTCAATGGAAATATTCCTTGTTGTTTTATGATGCTTATCTATGTTATTGTATCACTTTCCAAATAAAAAGGGACTTAAGTATCCCCGCTCTATTTAAACCACTAAGACATGAAGGAAATCAAGGACGATTTTTTGATTGTCAGTGTTTTAAGTTGGTTAATGGCTGCCCTTCTAAGGTTGTAAATAAGACAATTGAAGTACCTAATGACGAGAATTCCCAAAACGCCCGTTATTTATAGTGGTTCAGATGACAGGCGATCAGCCTTGGGTTGATGCTCATTATCTAAAGTGCTAGAGATAATAGGCATTTTTAGAAATGCCCTTTATTCAGTATTCATTCACATGGGGAATTGCTGGTACTCCTCCTGGGTGAACCGCAAACTACTCATTTACAATTCACGCCTGCTCTAAGCTTTGTGAACAGAATGTTATTTTTTTCATATAAATTGCATACAAAAAAAATAGAGACAACTTTCAAGCTGTCTCTATTATTAAAATTAAACAAAAGCAGCACTGAATCTACTCTGCCAGTACAATAAAGGACTTGGTATTCCCTGCTTTATCCATTAACAAATAATTACCCGCTGCTAAACCGTCCAGTTCGATCTGTATGCTTGTCCAGCCTGTTTTATTCAAGTCTTGCTTGACTTGAAGCACAGGTCGGCTGTTCATATCC
>JBCCRX010000477.1:0-4738 GCA_039201015.1 Bacteroidota bacterium
ATGACGGTGGAGCGATGTCTGATGCTTTTGGTGCGCCCACGCTAATCAATGTCAGCTTTTCTAAGAACCATGCTCAAAGAGGTGGCGCTATATTTAGTGATGACACAGAGGCGACATTAATCAATGTCAGCTTCTCACTCAACACGGCTAGCAACGAAGGCGGAGCGATGTACAATATAAACTTCGGAGAGGCGATAAGCATCAGCAATAGTATTTTCTATGGTAACACTGCAAACGGCAGCGTGAATAGCATAGCTACATCAAACTTTGGCAGCGCACCTTTTATGACTATTTCTTACAGCTATTTTGATGATGCGAGCTTGTCTTCGGATATTGTTGATGGCGGCAATAATTTGCTCAGTCAAGCTGATCCTTTTGTAGATGCAGCCAATGAGGACTTGCAACTCGTTGCTTTCAGTACTGCTATTGATGCAGGAGACAATAGTCAAAACAGCAGCAGCGAAGATGCAGCTAGTAATGCGAGAAACTACGATGATATAGGTGTCACAGATACAGGCGCAGGCACTGCCCCGATCATAGACATGGGCGCATTCGAGCGTCAAACGGATTCAGAAGATAATTGCCCAAGTGATCCGATCATGCTTAGTGTTCCTGAAACAGGGACAACAGACTACATCACACAAGCGGAAATTACTTCTACGCAAAGCATAGAAAGTGGTGCAGTAGTTTTGTATCAAGCTGGTACGACCATTACACTAAGTGCAGGCTTTCATGCTAAAAGTGGCTCAACTTTCACGGCTAGAATAGAGGATTGTGCCGCGCAGAACAGTACGGAGGAAACTATAGAAGAACGTTCGGAAGAAACAAATGCTGACAAAACAGCGCAAGCACTACAAGTAGCCGTCTTCCCCAATCCTTTTAGCAGCACAACAAACATTCAATTCCATTTAGCACAAGCAGGCGATGTCGTTTTGACCATTACGGATATGAATGGAAAAGTGGTGCATCAGCAGCAGTATTTGGACTTACCAAATGGTGAATATCAGCATCAATTTGAAGCCAATCATCTGCCTGATGGGATGTACTTTTTGCATATCAGAAGTGCGGAGGAGCAGGTGGTTAAGCAATTGATTATTCAGGAGTAAACGACTTCTTTCTTTACCTTAATTTGAATTATATCGGGTGTCGGATACGCTTCGCAAGCGTCCGACGTCTAGAGCTTGTTTGGAGCAGGATTGAACTGTAAATCAGTAGTTTACGGTTCTGGCGAAGAAAATAATAGCGACTTTCTTGGTATAAACGAGCGATTATTTTCAAAGTCAGGTTCGGAAAATACTGGTTTACAGGAAGATAATGCTCCAAACATGCTCTGTACCCCTTAATACCAAAACTTTTTTAGAAATGCGTGAATTGGACGTTGCTCTTGTGTGTGGGAGCAACGACTTTTACTGAGTAAGGGAGTTGGAAATAAATAAGATACCCAAATTTTTAAGAATTATCGCTAGCTAATACAAGGCGCGAAGAGGGAAGATAGCCTGTGTTACCTGACCGATGAGCAACGCAGTAGTAGTTTGGGAGAAAATTAAAAATGGGTAGGTTATTTTTTACCAAGTCCCTAAAGCTGGAAGCCAATACTTTCTCGTTTTAAAATTTAAATAATATGAAGGCTTTTAACAGTTTAGTTTTTACGATAATTTGTATAATCACTTTCACTGTATCTATTGATGCACAAAATCAACTCAAATCCTCAAAAGGGCGTTTTATAGCAGATTCAGTCGTAAATAATTATTCTTACAAGGCAAAAAAAGGAAATTACAAAACCGCTACTAAGCAAACAAAGCCTATTCTAAGACAAAGTGTAGAAGCAATTAGTAGTGTTCAAGTCGATCCTTGTCTGGAATTTGAGGGTGGTCCATATCTCAATTTTAATGGATTTAATTGCTATCCTGACTGTGAAAATGCTACTGTAGGTAATTTTGAAGTTTGGGCAAATGAGGCTTACCTATTTAGTGGATTGACACCAGGTGCAGAATATACCTTTGAATTTTGTAATGGCTATGATCCAGTGAATAATTGGGAAGCGAACATTACTATTGCAGAACGAGTGAGCAATACTCCAACCAACAGTGTTATAACCGTATCGGGTTGCTCAGCCACATTTATAGCACCTGCTAGTGGTGAAGCTATGGCTATTATTTTTGATGTCTGTGGTAACCCTGAACTACAAGTAGACAATGGTATACCAACTTTTCGATGTACAGGAAATGGTAGCACACTACCACTAGAATGTTGTAACGACATCATCCCGCTAGATTGCGGAGACATGGTAACAGGTAATACAGCAGATGGACAAGATGTCTTCGAGCAGTATGAAATGGCAACAGGCTACACTGGTCCCGAACTGATTTATGAATTTGAAGTTGATCCTGGAAGATTAGAAATTGATTTAACCAACCTAAACAGTAACTTGGATTTATTTCTCATTGCTGTTTGCGAAGATCCAATCAATTCTCAAGACTTTGCCAGCACCAATACTGGGACAGCTGACGAAAGGATCGCAGGTACTGTAATAGCTAGTACTACCTTTTACATCGTTATAGATGGTTTACAAGGTGCTACGAGTACATTTGATTTGTCAATAAGTTGTGCATCACCTTGCACCGATAGCTTAGCAGTCAATAGAAGACCAATTGCCGAAGCCAATTATCGAGCCGCCAATGTAATTAGCTCAGTAGGAAGAGCCGAATCTGGTACTACCATAAACTTCGCAGCAGGGAATACAATTAGATTGCTGGAAGGTTTCATTGCTGAAAGCGGTACAACTTTTACTGCTGCTATAGAGGAATGCACTGTATCGAATAGTACATTTATTGAAGCGCGTAATGAAGATGTTCCTATTTCAACCATACCGGAACAGTATGAGCTTAGAGTTTTTCCTAATCCATTTGAAGGGCAAACCAATATTCAATTCTATTTATCTGAGGCTAGAGCAGCAAATATTTTCATCACCGACTTGAATGGAAAAGTCCGCTATCAGCAGCAGATGAATAGTGTGCAGTCAGGCTGGCAACAATTGAGGCTAGATGCAAGTGACTGGAATAGTGGGATGTATTTATTATTCATTCGTACTGATGAAACTCAGGTGGTACAGCAGCTAGTAGTGCAGCAGTAATTCTGGTCGACCTTTCATGGTTTTAGATATATCATAGTCTTGGCGGCTTAGTTCGTCAAGATTTACTGAACCACCTCAAAGTACTTAATTGGACAAATAAGCTTGAAATTGTAGGGAGTTTCCCTCAATTCCCCCTAAAATGGCATAATAAGAGGAACATTTGCAATAATAAGAGGAATACTTTTCCGTAGTTTCCCTCACCTTTGTACCATCAGTTGCAGCAATTGTAGTCGACTACAATCATTATTTACAACAACGCATTTACGATTATCAAAATCTGATACATCTTATATTCTATCATTGAATGTGGCAGTAACCTGCTTCTTTTTGTACGGGAGTAAGGCTGACTTTCAACGCACATTTTCCAACGCATTAATAGCGTACAGTTGCTTGCGCTAAGACAAAAATTTACTAAATGAACAATACGCATTCTTTTCAATTTCAAAACACGCTAAACATCAAAACGCAAGGCATCAAAATCCTCTGCTTAGTAGTCTTAATCTGCTTTAGTTTCGCGCTTGCTGCACAAAACGAAATCACAGTCACAGGAAGTTCTAGCTTCGTCAACATACCTGATGATGACGCCAATGGCATTGATGCCCAAGTCTTTTTTAACAACATCCCCGCTAATGCTATATTGACGGATGTTGAAGTGACTTTGGCGATCAACCACAATAATGTAGGGGATTTGAAGATGACTTTAATTTCGCCCGCAGGTCAAGAAATCGTATTGGTGGATCGACCTGAAGGTAATGGCTTTGTAGAAGCGGATCTGATCAGCACCGATCCCATTAGTTTTTCGGATGCTTTCACCCTCAATAATCCTGAGGAAATGGGAGCACTCTTGGATTCGACTGAAGTAATTTGCAGGGATGATGCCAAGTGTGAGTTTTTCCCTTTTGATGATACCGCCAACCCTAAAACTTTCGCTTATCTGTTGAATGCCGTAAATGCCAATGGCGGACCACGCGGAACGTGGAGAGTGAATATTGCTGATCTATCAGAAGATGTAACAGGCAATTTTCGGGTAGACGAGTTAAAATTAACCTACACAACGGATCTCTTCCAATCCAGTCTTTCGTACAGTACCAATAATTTATTAACCCTCGTAGATAATGATCCAACTGGAAAATCTTTTGTACTGGATGCTAGTAATTTCCCTACTCTAGGTACATTGAATTGGATAGAAGTATCCTTAGCGATCAACCATACCGAAGCAGGGGACTTGAGAATGGTTTTACAAGCACCAACAGGCGATCAAATTACATTGGTGAACAGACCTGCTCGGGTATTCAGCGATGGTGACTTTAATTTCGTTGAAGGTGATCTCGATGCCGCATTTCCCATTACTTTTACCGACGATGCCATCTACAATGGAAAATCTATGGGAGGTGGAGTCCCCGAACCGCCTCTTGTTCCTTTCAACGAGACCATCTGTGAGTTCAATAACATTTGTCGTTTTTATCCTGGCGATGACGTCAATAACACTAAGCGATTATCCGACTTAGCAGCGGAGGTGAACAATAATGGTGGGGCAGCAGGAAATTGGACCGTTACACTATCCGATTTATCTAGTGGTAATGTAGGAGAATATCGGGTCGATGC
>JBCCRX010000478.1:0-4729 GCA_039201015.1 Bacteroidota bacterium
CTAAGTTTTATATGATTTTTCAAGGGGAGTTTGAGGGCGAAAGATGATTTTTGTAAAATCGTCTTTCGCCCTCATCCCCCTTTCCGCGCCGCCTTCGGCGGCGCAGGGATTTTTTTTGAAGCTCCAAACTCTTCGAGTTTCTCGCTTCTCAGAATCAACTGAAACTTAGTTTACAATGTACTCAGTACACTGTAAACTAAGTTTCTTTGTATTTTAGATAGGGGAGTTTGAGGGAGAAAAAAGGTTTTTCTAAAAAACCTTTTTTCTCCCTCACCCCTTTTTCGCCGCCGTCTTCGACGGCGGCAGATGTGTTTTTTGAAGCTCGAAATTCTAAGGAATTTCTCGCTTCTCAAAATTAACAAAAACTTAGTTTACAGCGTACTCAGCTTATGTATTTACGTTTTGTTGAAAATGGTATTGAAAAATTAGACTCAAAGTAGATATTTATTATGTAAAATTTTTCTGCAAAAAAATTCAATTATCCAATTGGACAGATAGTTCTCTTTTTGAAAAATTAAGGTGCTGGATTGGGATTTGAGGCATGAACTTTATCTATGGCAGCTAGAACACTATCAGATAGTTCTAAGTCCAGACTCTCAATATTTTCTTTTAATTGATTCATATTGGTTGCGCCGATGATATTGCTCGTGATAAAGGAGCGACTATTGATGTAAGCCAACGCCATTTGGGCTAGACGGATTCCGTGCTCTTCTGCAATTTTCAAGTAGGCTGCTGTTGCTTCGTAAGAACGCGTTCCACTGTATCGAGCAAAGCTTTTATAGCTATTCAGTCGTGCATCTTTTCGGTCTTCTTTCCGATGATATTTACCAGAAAGCAAGCCAAAAGCCATTGGTGAATAAGCCAGCAGCCCGCATTTTTCTCTGATCGCTATCTCCGATAAACCCACTTCAAAGCTGCGATTTAGCAAGCTGTATGGATTTTGGATACTCACAGGTCTTGCCACACCGAGTTGATCGGCTAGGTAAAGATAGCGCATCGTTCCCCAAGGAGTTTCATTAGATAAGCCGTAGTGGCGAATTTTTCCTGCTTTCACTAATCCATCCAAAGTCTGTAGCACTTCTGCGATATTGTCTTCCCATTCTTTATCGTGTTTATAGTCCAGCTTACCGAAAAAATTCGCTTTGCGCTCTGGCCAATGCAATTGATACAAGTCAATGTAATCCGTTTGTAGGCGTTGGAGGCTTTTTTCGATGGCTTCGTGGATGGCCGCTTTGGAGAATCCTAGATTAGGACGGATGTATTTTAAATTAGCAGAAGGTCCAGTGACTTTGGTAGCTACAATAATATGCTCTCGATCGGATCTATTTTTTAGCCAAGTACCGATATAGGCTTCGGTTAATCCGTTGTTTTCTCGTTTGCTAGGTACAGCGTAAAGCTCTGCGGTGTCGATAAAATTAATGCCCTGTTCTATGGCGTAGTCCAACTGTTGATGAGCTTCTTGTTCTGAATTTTGTTCTCCGAAGGTCATTGTTCCCAAACAAATGAGGCTCACTTCTAAATCTGTATTTCCTAATTTTCGATATTGCATAAGTAGTTTCTGTGATAAGAGCTTGTTAGTCTATTGCGAAAAGCGCAAATGTAAAAATTAGTTTTCAGATTTAACTTTTTCCAAGACCTCCACTTACTGATTATCTGGTGTGGCTTCTTTCCTACAACTTCTCTCAAAAAAAAAGTGGAACAAAGAACTTTCGCTTCCTTGCTCCACTTTTTGGCAGACAATAAAGATCAATGCGCTAACAATAGCCCAAATCGCTATCATCTCCGTATATATCTATTTTAGAAGACAACAAAACTGGACTTTCTACAGATGTTTGAGTAATCTGGCGCATTGGTTTCTCTTGCTTGTTACGGCGACCTACAAATAATGCTGCTGCTCCCAAAGCTACTGCTGTAGAAACAGTAGATAAAACAATAGGTCTTTTAACAACTTTCTTCATGACAACTTAATATAATTTTATTTTGGATGTATTGATTAAGAGCTTATTTGGACTTTGAATTACACATTTAAAACCCAAGCTTAGGAGATGTAAACTTTTCTTATTTCTGTCATCTAATAAACGAATATTAGGCAATAAAAGCTCCCAAACGGCGCATAATTTTCTGGTTTTTAGTCCTTTTTAACAATTTCATTTTACGAAGCCAAAGCTACTTTCGATTCTGCATTTCGTAAAAATGAAGCTATTTTGAAGTGTGTTTTAGGCTTCTTTAAATTAATCCTTATCTTTATATTTTTTAGCTTTTTTGTAGTCGTTTATTGCTTTTTTCACTGCCAAAAATTATTTATATCTCAGATACTCGTATATGAACTATTCTCTTCGCCACTTTGAACAAAACGTCGAGGAACGACCCTTAGTGCTGGGCGAACAGCTCTTTGAGCGAAATGCCGTTTTGAAGCTGCAAATGGTAGAAAAGAACCTGTGGATTGCAAAAGTGGATGATTTTGAGGTAGAGCTAAAAGTCACGCCCACTAAACTCCAATCTGCGACTTGTGAGTGTGATATCTATGCAGAAAAGGGGATGTGTGAACACATTGTTGCTAGCGTTCTCCAATTAAGGCGAAGGCTCGATCAAATTAAGAAAAATAGTCCGCTAAAGAAGACCAAGAACAATACTAATCGACTGACAACCAAGACGATACTAAATGAAATAGAGGAGTCTGCTTTGAAGCGTTTTGTGCAGGAATATGCTAGCAAGGATCGCAATTTTGCGCTAGCTTTGAAGGCACGTTTTGTTGGGCAAGTCGAAATTTCGGACAATAAAGAGAAGTATCTCCAAATTTTGGAGGATGCGATCAAAAATGTACGAAAAAAAGATCGAACAATCAGTCATCGAGGCAAACAGAAATTGCTAAAGATCATTGATGAACTTATGCAGCAATCCGAGCTTGCACTAGCACAGTCCCACTACCGTTCCGCGGTCTTTATTGCTCAAAGCTTTATTGAAAAACTCACTCCTATTTTACGAAAGCTAAACGATTCCAAAGAAATTGAAAATTACATCAAAAAAAGCTTTCAGGTATTTCATCAGCTCTTGCAACTTCCCGTTCCACCTGCTCTGATAGAAGAATTGTGGACATACAGCACGCATGAATTCACCAAAATCACTTATCGTATCAATGAAATAGTACCTCAATTCTACCGCCTACAACGCAGCCTAGCAGAAAAACTCCAAAGTCAGGATGCTTTATTGGATTTACTGCAAGAATTTTCGCTACAAATGCAGTATTCGGATGAAAATTATACTCGTTTGCTCATCAGTAGATTCATTCTATTAGAGCAACTGGAGCGTTGGGAAGACTCTGCGCACTTGGTGAAAGCGCATTTGAATCATCCCAATCTTTTATTATTTGTAGTTCGCCAAGCCATGAGCCGAAAAGATTATGCACAAGCCAAATTCCTGACAGAACGTGGGCTTGAAAATCCAAATGTGGGTAAGACCAAAGCCGCCCTAGAGGATATTGGCATACAGTTGGCTCAGTTGGAGGGCAATCAAGAAAAACAGGCACTTTATGCAGCTTCTCGCCTATTCAGCAGCAATCAAATGAAGTACTTTGATCTTTTAAAAGCAGCACATAAGGGCGACTGGAATAGAAAAGTAGATGAAATTTTGACTAAAATACAAAGAAGTACTTATTCCCTGGAGCAGCGTGATTTAATTGCTAGTATTTTTGCAAGCGAAGCGCGCTTTGATGATTTGCTGGACTACATTAGAAAACTTCGTTCTTTGGATATTTTGCAGACATTTGATGAACTATTATTAAAACACAGAAGCAGCGATGTCTATAAACTGTACGAGGAACTATTGCTGAACTACGTCAAACATCATGTGGGTAGAAAAGCTGCGGTGCGAGTGCGCGATAAATTGCAACATTTGTACAACAATGGAGCAAGAAAATTTGTCCAAAATTTTGTTCAAAAACTACGCTCAACCTATCCTGAGCGGCATATCTTAATGGAGGAACTGGAACGCTTCTAAAATAAATATTCATGAGCCGACACCGAACAAGAAAATTAGAGCAAGTGACCCAAGAGTTGGAAATGTCTTTTGAGGCAAAGGATGATTGGGGTTTATTGGATTTGCTTGGGGATTTTCGTCTTTTTAAAAAAGGTTTTGGTCGTCGCATCACAAACATTATCAGCAAAGAAGACGGACTATCTGAACTCAAAGTTAAGATATTTGACTATCGCTACGTCATCAGCACAGGCAATAGCTCTCGGCGTTTCAAGCAGTCTGTTCTTTTTCTACAATCTAAAGAATTGGGCTTGCCAGAGTTTTGGTTGCAGCCAGAACACCTACTACACAAAATTGGTAATTTACTGGGTTTTGAGGACATCAACTTTGAGCATTATCCCCAATTTTCGCGTCAATATCGCTTGACTGGAAAAGAAGAAGATTTGGTGCGTCATGCTTTCAAAAATGAAATTTTGCGCTATTTCACTTTGCGCAAAAATTGGCGATTGGAAGGCTTGGGCTACTACTTCATTCTATATCAAAAAGATGTACTATTGCATCCTGAAAAGGTGGCTTATTTGTACAAAGAAGGGATAAAGATTTGGGGAAATTTAAAGTAAGTAGGTGGGTTTGAATAAGCGTCAAATTTTGAGCGAGTTATTTTTTCTTGTAAAAGTGCTTCAAAATCGTTGCATCCGCCTCAGGCGGACGGAACTATTTTTAAGTATTTTTAGAAGGAAAAAGAGCCGTTCAAAAA
>JBCCRX010000479.1:0-4724 GCA_039201015.1 Bacteroidota bacterium
GCCTTAGGCGAACAGGTTTTGCGCTACTTTTCGTTAGAAAAAGTCTTATGTCCGCCTAAGGCGGATTGCGATTTTTCTGCCTCCATTAGCACAAAAATATCTTGTCAAGAACCTCAGTTTATTCATCCCTCGTTCCTTAAAATTAAAGCTATGAAAAAATACATCTTATATACATTATTGGCAAGTGCAACATTCGCTGCTTGCAATCTAACACAAGAAATAGAAATTGATCTGCCAGCATACGAAAATCAGATTATGGTAGAAAGCTACTTAGTGCCAGGGCAACCATTTACCTTGCTATTGACCCAAAGCTTTTCTTACTTTGCGCCTATTCCTCAAAATACAGAAGCCTATTTGGAAGAACTATTTATCAATGATGCAGAAGTGACGATTCGCTTCGAGGACAAAGAAGTGCAGTTGACCAACCAATTATCTTTCAATCCGCTCACAGGCAAGTTATTCAATTACAGCGCAGGGATTTTAGTACCCGAGATTTACGATGTAGAATTTGAATTGGAAGTGCGCACGGCGGAGGGTGACATTATTCGAGGTAGGACGCTGATTCCTGAACCCGTTCCTATTGATAGCATAGTTGTACAATTCAATGAAACGGATACTTTGGCGCGTGCTTTGACCTACTGGACAGACGATAATAGCGAAGAAAATTTCTATCGTCGATTGTTCGCACAGGGGGCGCGGGATAGCGTGGATATTGATTTTGTATTAGATGACCAGATCGTAGATAATTCAATTATTGTAACGGGAACAGCTTATGATTTTGCAGTAGGTGATACTATTTTCAATACCATTTATCATACGACGGAAGAATATTTTGTCTTCATGAATAGTATCTTCAACGCAGACGCTGCTAATGGCAATCCTTTTGCGCAGCCCAGCACCATTTTATCGAATGTGGAAGGCAATAACGAACCTTTGGGCATTTTCACGGGTTTGACTTTCGACGAAGAAAGAACGATTATTAGTAAGTAGTGGGAAAGGTCAGCAGTGAGCGTTCAGACCGAAAAGTAAATTTTTCTATCGGAAGTCAGAAAAATTACGTTTAGGGAATTTGTAAAATATAATCTACCCATTTTACTTGTTTTTTTTCCTTCACACTACGTTGAAAAGCCTCGCTGATGCCCTGCATCGTCTACGTTTTTCGCCTTGTTTGAAGAAAAAATACCTTCGCAAAATTTGGGTACCTTATTTATTACAAACTCCCTTATGTGATTAAAATCATCACTTCGAGCCTGAACTTATAACTTTTAAGAGCCCACTAAAGCAGACGATTTAACTTCATGAAATGTCAGTTAGTAAGCAAAAAAATTAAATTAGTTTGATATGGTTCAATCTCGTTCAGCAAGCTTGTTGAACTACTTCGAACTATATTGAACTATCTCAAACTAGAAGCCTTATGTTTGGAAATTTGCAAGAACAACAAGAAAAAATGGAAGCACAACTACGAGAAATCGTGGTGCATGGTGCATCGGGTGGTGGTGCGGTGAAAGTTATTGCCAATGGCAGTCAGGAAGTGACCGATATTTCAATAGACAAAGATAAAATTGATCTGACGGATGTGGAGCAATTGGAAGATATGATTCTGCTAGCAGTAGAAGATGCCCTAAACAAAGCAAAGGAAGAAGCCGCTGCCGTTTCTCAAAATCTGCTCAAGGATATGTTGCCGCCAGGTATGGGTAATTTGGGAGGATTGTTTGGGTAATTTTCCACTTGAAAAGTCTAGTTTAGCCATTTAGCTAGCTTTTTTTAGCTTCTTCATGACTGAAAGTTTGCTATACTTTTACCTATGCTAATCCTTTTTCGATCTTTTCTTCTAAGATCAATTTTTCCATCAAATCCTCAAGTGAAAATTCACTGGGCATTTGTTGGATAGTATCTAATACGGTCGCTTTTGCGAGCACAGTGAGTAGATCTTTTATTTGTTAAATAAAAGATTGGAAACGAGTAAACCCTTACTTTGGTTCGATAGTATTGAAATATCTATGATTTGATCAGAAAAATAGATAAATGGCAAAAATTGAAATAAAGGGCATTACTCATTCTTACGCCGAAAAAGTAGTCTTAGAGGATGTGAGCTTTCAGCTAAAGTCCAACAAAATTTATGGATTGATTGGAGAAAATGGCTCAGGTAAAACGACCTTAATTTCGATATTGGCAGGCATTCAGCAGCCACAGTCTGGGGTGTTTGACCAAATTCATCATCCTGGATTGCTGCTGCAAGGGGTCGGTTTCTATCAAAACTTATCTGTTCACGAAAATTTACGTCTTTTCGCGCTGGAAAGAGGCTTACCGATAGCTCAAATCAATCAAGTACTTGCGCTTACCAGTTTCTCTCCTGATCTTTACACCACAAAATACAAAGCACTATCGCAAGGCTATAAGCAAAGGCTTGCTATCGCGCGTAGTTTTCTGACAGATAGCAATTTAATTCTGCTTGATGAACCTTTCGCCGCGGTTGATTTACCGACAATCAGAGTACTCAAAAAAGCCATCAAGCAATTCGTAAGTACGACCCATAAATCGGTGCTCATTTCTTCCCATCAACTCAAGGAAGTTAGCGATTTGTTGGATGAAATAATTATCATCAGAGATCGAAAGATCACTACATTTAGTAATACTCAGCATTTGACCGATTCAAGCCAGAAAATCTATGTTTCTTTTGAGGACGCGAATGAAGTGGCTTCTGTCTTGGAGAATAATTCTGAGCTTAAGGTTTTACGTCGTATAGATGATACCTTTGAAATTGAAATAAATGCCAGTTATGGTACACATCAACTGCTCAAATGGCTAGAAGAACAAGAATTACAATGGATGAAAATAGAGCGACAAGTACCGCTAGAATTTATCTTTTATTGAACCTAACTGAAGGGCACACATGAATGGTGTTGAGGGATTTTACACGCAATGAACTTCTTAGGTTTTTTCTTTTAGTAGTAAAATCTAATTGTCAAACTTCATGAAATCTACTCCTTTTTCAAATACAAAGCAAATAGACCGATAGAATTGAACAAATCAAGGCGTGAATGCTTTTTGTGTATTGTGTTTTTCATTGCTAGACACTTTTTTTAGAAATTGTGCTTTCATGCCTGCAAAAAAGAATCGTGAATCACTTATTTACAAAGTTATTATTCTTGTTTTTTATCCTATCCAATGCTGCTTGTACTCTTTTTTCTACAACAGAGAAAGAAGTCATGGCATACGATGGTCCCTATTTTCATGCGCGTCCTTTTTTTGAGGCAGAAATAGAGCGAATAGAAGCCGAAAACTTTGTCTTCCAGAAAGAAGTTCAATTAAATGAAAATGTGGAGGGAAAAACGCTTGACAGCCTAGATATTGCGCGAGAATTATCCATTTTTATCAAGAATGATATCAATCGGCCTGCTTACGATGGACGCTATGAAATGGATAGTATTTTCGATCCACAGAAGCAGTTGAGAGCAATTAAATACACCGCTTTGGATGATAAACTACCTGTGAAAAATTTAAGCTTACAATTTGAAAAATGGGGTATATCCCGCATCGAACTCAAGACCAGTTCCTCTTCTAGGCTTTTAGAAGCTAATTCGACGGCGATTTACGAGCCACAAACAGGTTATCAAATAGAAAATTATCAGAAAATCACCTTTTTAGGAGAGCAAAATATGAAGATTTCGGTAGATTATATAGATAGAGATGGAAGGCGTTAAGATACTATTTGCGTAACATGAGTTACTAATAATCAAGTAAATAGCATCTTACTTTCCTTCGTGTCTCCATGGTTTAAATAGGGCGGAATGTTTAAAATTCTAATTGAAAACACAACTTCTAAGGTCTAAGCTTTAGGCTTATTTCTTACTCAAAATTGCCAGAGCACGCCAACTCCATTACTTCCTACGATGGTTTGTACATTATCATTATCTGCTGCCAGTACAAAATAAGTCGTTAAATCAAATACAAACAAAAATGCGCCTTGCAAAACAATGGATTGTCCAAAACCTTTGAGGCGTTCGGGGTTTTTGTCGGATGCGGTGTTTTTAGATCGCTCTATTAGATAAACGCCACCTAGCATATAGCCCACATCTAGTCCTGCGTTGAATAGCAAGAGTTTTTGCAATTTGTACTGTTCTTGTATGCTTTGGTAGCTATCAAAACCACTTGGATCGGCTTTCAGTGCACCGTAATAACCGAAGCCCGCAATCGCTAGATTAATTACATTCCAACCCGCATTCATCTGATTGAAATATTTGCTTGTTCCTTCTTGTCGGCTTGCTAGCACACTGCCCACTGCAATGTTTCCGATTGCCCATGAACCCAATATCGTCATGGCTGTTTTTTGCTTTTTCAGTCGATCTTGATTGAAATCAAAGAGGATATCCGACTGTGCAAACATCAAGAAGGAAGCACACAAAAAAGTAGAGAGTAAAAGAAATCGTTTCATTTTTTTGTTGAAAATTAGAGATTTTGGTAAGCTAAGTACTTCTACTTATTTGTTTAAGCTGTTTATCGCGCCTAAGGCGGACACGTGTGTTTAAATTGTTTATAATGAACACTTTACACAAGTTTATTGCCTAAATAATAAACCTACTTAAGTACCTAGACATAATTAATCGAATGCTAGATATGTCATATTTGACTTTGATAAGAAGCTGGTTATTAAATAATTATGAGGTTGTTCTCAAAAACCAAAATATGACATATCTTAAAAATAAATCTGCGTGACCACTTAA
>JBCCRX010000480.1:0-4721 GCA_039201015.1 Bacteroidota bacterium
GTTTATTTGTTTAAATTGTTTATAATGAACACTTTACACAAGTTTATTGCCTAAATAATTAGGTAAACCTACTTAAGTACTTCTACCTATTTGTTTAAGCTGTTTATTTGTTTAAATTGTTCATAATGAATACTTTACACAAGTTTATTGCCTAAATAATTAGGTAAATCTACTTAAGTAGTTCGATAAACTATTGAACAACGACTACGGACAAACGACGCAAAAGAAATGATCAAACCAAATATAGAATACTTGGCATTTGATGATCGGAAGCTGACCTATTTTGGCATTCCATTCCTCACCGCGATCATGCCGCTCGTTTTTTGGGGCGTTGATTTTGAGACTTTTCTCAACAATGGCATAGTAGAGTATTTGGAGAGTATGACTTACGTGACGGTGTATTGGATTACTGCTAGAAAGGTGATTATTGAGCTTCGCAAAAGATACAAAACGGTAAGTTACACCAAAAAACGTTTATTAATACAAGCTATTATATTTATTCCTGCTGTTCCGCTGATTGGTCTATTTATTGAATCTTTTTACTCCTTTATATATTCAATTTCTAGCCTGAAAGATGCTTGCAATCCTGGTAGATCACAATCCATTCTATCTACTTATTTCCTTTGCTTTACTTGTTTCTTGCTTTACGATAGCATCTATTTCATCCAGAAATACAAAGAAGCAATCGTGGAGAAAAATCAATTGCAACTGGCTCACATTCAAGGACAACTAGAAAATTTACGCAATCAAATCAATCCCCATTTTTTGTTTAACAGCTTGAATACACTAATGAACTTAATTCCAATGGATTCAGAACGTGCTATGAATTATTTAGATAAATTGTCGCGCTTCTATCGCTATTCCGTCAGCAACCAAAAACAAACGCTTACATCTTTACAATCGGAGTTGGAAATCGCGGCGGTTTTTGCGGATTTACTCCACGAACGTTTTCAAGACGCTATTCAAATTAGTTTGCCTAAGGAAGTAAATGCCAAGGCTCAAATTCTGCCCCTCAGTCTTCAACTACTGATTGAGAATGCTGTGAAACACAACATTGTTTCTTACAAAAAACCGCTGAAAATAAAAGTGGAATTGGACGAAGTAAATCAGTATGTCTGGATCAGCAATAACGTTCAGAAGAAAATACAAGAAGTACATTCTACGGGCATGGGATTGAAAAACATACAAAAACGCTTTTCTTTCTTTACGGCTTCCTCGATAAAAATAGAAGAAGATACTCAACAATTCAAGGTGGGCTTGCCACTTATCTACGAATCTAGAAAAGAGGAAGAAGTACCAACTTCGACTACAACACTCGTTGAGGTGAGTTAGTTAGTTGGGTAGTTCGATAATTCTACAATTCAACAGTAAAAAAATGACAGCGATCATCATAGAGGACGAAATTAATGCCTATCAATATCTATCAACGAGTCTGAGAAAAATACGCCCAGCGATTCAGATTTTGGCGCATTTAGATAGTGTGGAAGATGGTTTGAATTGGTTGAGTGAAAACGCGCATCCCGATTTAGTGTTCATGGATATTCAGCTTTCCGACGGTTTAAGCTTTGAGATATTTAGCCATATCCAGATCAATGCCTCCATCATTTTCACGACCGCTTACGACCAGTACGCCATTGATGCTTTCAAATTCAATAGCATTGACTATCTCTTGAAACCCATTCACATCAAAGATTTGCAAGTGGCTATCGAAAAATTTGAGAAAACACAATTTCAAATCAACACCGAACTCGCAGCGCAAATCAAAACACTCTTCACTCAAAAAACAGCCCACAAAAAGAATCGTTGCTTGGTCAAAAAAGGCAATCATTACGAATTTGTGGATGTAAACGAGATCGCCTATGTCAATTCAGAAGACGGCATCACCTTTTTGCATACCTTTAGCAACCAACGCCACATCTATTCCAAAACAGTAGAAAAGCTGATGTCGATGCTAGACGAGCAAAAATTCTTCCAAATTAATAGAGGACAGATCATCAATGTCGCCGCTATTCAGAAAGTACATCCCTACTTTAATCAGCGGATGAAAATTGAGTTGCAGGAACGAATGAAAGACATGGAATTACTGGTCAGTCGATCAAAGGTCAATTCTTTTAAGGCGTGGATTGACGACTAAAAAGGCTACTTTCGCGCTTCTAAAGTAGAATCATGAATCGCGAGTTTCTCGTCAATATTTTTTTCCTCCTTGGCATCAATTTATTGATTAAGCCATTCTACGTTTTTTTTATCGAACGCGATGTACAAAATGTAGTGGGGGCTAGCGATTACGGCATCTATTTCACCTTACTCAACTTAAGCCTCATCCTACAAATTGTCAATGATTTTGGCATCCGCAACTTTAGCAGCCGATACATTGCACAGCACAGCCAATTGCTTCAAAAATATTTTCCTGATCTTTTATCACTCAAAATAATATTGAGTATTTTTTATGCCTTACTCACCCTGCTCGCTGCTTGGTATCTGGGCTATTTACTACAATATACACTATTGGTTTTGCTCATAGCGAGCAGCCGAATCATCATTAGCTTTATTGACTTTTTCCGAGCCAGCATTATTGGTCTGGCGCACTATCGCTCGGATAGTATATTATCCGTCTTGCATCGTTTAATCTTAATTTTACTTTGTGCTTTTTTTCTTTGGAATCCAGCTTGGCGCACCAAATTCAGCATTCGAGACTTCGCGCTTTTAGAACTTATTTCCCTCCTTATCACCTTATTGATAGCAGCCTTTTTACTGCTACCATACTTATCCAAGCTGCGTATTCGGTTTCATCCACAACGTTTGCGCGTGCTACTCCGCCAAAGCTATCCTTACGCCATCATCGTTTTTTTGATGATGATTTACAATCGCGTAGATGCCATTATGATAGAGCAATTGCTGCCCAATGGCAAAGCGCAAGTCGGTATCTACGCTGCTGCCTATCGCTTGCTAGATGCAGCGATCATGTTTAGTTTTCTTTTTGCGAATCTGTTGCTCCCTATGTTTTCTAGAATGCTAAAAGCAAAGGAATCCCTTCAACAGCTTTTGCAATTGAGTTTTGAATTATTGCTTGCGGCTTCCATTACGGGTGTGCTTGCGGTCTATTTTTTTCGCAATCCAATCATGGAATTGCTCTATTTGGAGGCAGATGTGTATTGGGGAAAAATATTGGGTACTTTAATTTGGAGTTTCATCGCAGTGAGCACGACGCACATCATTGGAACCGCTTTGCTTGCCAATGGAAGTTTGAAGGCACTGAATGGCTTATTCCTTGTAGGTATAGTGTTAAACATCGCCCTGAATCTACTTTTTATCCCAGAATACGAAGCTTATGGTGCTGCCATAACGACCACCGCCACACAGTTTTTTATCGTCATTGGTGAATTGGCTTTGGCGATATATATTCTAAAAATAAAGCTGACCAATAGCTTTCTAAAAATAGGACTTTTCACACTTTTGCTTAGTCTGATTGCCTATTTGTGCCAAACTTATTTGTCATTAATGTGGATGCTGCAATTTGGTCTAATTTTAGTAGCTGGAATAGTCTTGGCTTTTGGTTTGAAGCTAATGGATTGGAAAGCCATGAAGATTTTGTTTATGAATAGAAATAGTACTTCTGATGATTGAGCTTTTACCAAATTGCAAGGTAAAACCCATGTTTCGCCGAAACTGATCTTGAAAAAATAGATTTACAGCAGAAGCCATTAGTTGAAATTTTTCTGCGAAAAATTTCAACTATCCCTTTGGACAGAGAGAGAAAATCAAAATTAAAAATTTTGATTTTCTCTCTCTGTCCGAGCGTCCTCTTTTTGAAAAATTCTATGAAATAAAATTTTTCAAAAAGAGATTTTTTACTGCACAATTAGAATTAAATTTTGTTTTTTCAAATTTAAAATTAGCGAAACGTAAGTAAAAGATGGTTCATCGGGGAATTTTATGACTTTTAAATAGAATTGTGTCCCATTTTAACCCTAAAGCAAAATTGAATCAAATATAAATAACTGATTGTCATGGCTTTAAATTTGTGAAATTGTCTCCTTTACCTATTTACTTGGGCAATGACTTCGTACAGCCCTAATTAATGCAATTGGGAATAATCCTCAGGCGGTAAATGGCTCAATATATCGCTGGCCGTCAAATTATCGTAGAAAGCACGCACATAAGCCAGCATGTTCTCTTTGCTTTCCTTTTTGAGCAACTTATTCTCCTCAATAGTTGCTAGTAAATCCGCTTTTTTATGCAAGAAAAATTCAATCTGTGCTTCTAGTCCTTCTCCGAGTGGTCCTAAGTAAACGCGATCGGTTAAAGCAGTTTGATTGAGGCGTTTACTAGCTGTTCCGTAAGGCGGATTGACCAGACCAGAAAAATCAAAATCGTAGGGAATTGCCCAGATTTTTTCTGCCCTTTCGATGATCTTGATATTTTTTTGCAAAACAATATTCCAATCTGAATTACCGATCATATATTGAAAAAGCGCGACTTGCTGTATCTGCTGTCTGTCAAACAGATTGTCTTCAATGGACTTGGCCAATTCAACTTTACCGCCTTCTAGTCGATCTCGCATCTGTGCCGTATCTTCGATGAAGAATGCCCATTGCTTCCATTTTCGATTGGACTGCGTATCTTTATAAGTGATTCTTAGCAACTTCACTTTAAAGCTGGCATCACTTAGTTCGTTGTACATTTTATAAGCCAAATACTCTTTCACCAAGAGTTCTTTCGCA
>JBCCRX010000481.1:0-4715 GCA_039201015.1 Bacteroidota bacterium
GCGGTGATTAGCAAATGCTGCAATAGCGTCTCCTTAAGTGTTGAAATTCCATGTACTTCGCTGCTGACGCAGCGGAGGGAGCTTCAGAAGGGAGAGATGAATAGGCGGTAAAAACGCCGATTCATCTCTCCCTCCAAAAGAATTTTCGCGCCGAAGGCGCGGAAAACCACTGAGTTTGCTGATTTTTGGAGACTTTTTTCTTTCACCGCAAAACGTTACAATCAGAAATTTTGATAGGTAATTTGCCACTGTACACTTTTCTGAAAACGGAATTTTAGACTTTTGAAGTTTATTTTTACATAAATAATTGGACTGTTTTGAGCGATCCTTTTTAGTTTAAAGCCAAACTTTAAAAGTCTTTGATCGACAAATAAGTGCAAAATAAAAGCAAAAATTCACAAGTTCATCCATACCTTTGATACTTTACATTTACACACAAACATTCGACTGATGAAACGATATCAAGTACTCTTACTCACATTCTGCTTTATTAATTACTGTTTTGCTCAGAATCTGCTCTTGCCTGAGTATTTTCAGTTTGAACCTGACTTAACTTATAATAAAGATATTCCTTCGCCTACTGATTTTTTGGGTTATGAACTGGGGGAACAAATGACCTTGTATGCACATACAGTGGCTTATTTTGAAGAACTGGACGAAGAAGCGGATCGAATCAGCGTAGCCAATTATGGGGAAACCTACGAAGGACGCCCTTTGATTTATGCAGTCATCACTTCTACTACTAATCAAGCCAAAATCGAAGAAATTCGCCAAAACAATCTGTCGCTTGCCGATGCTGCTCCCGAAGAATTGAGTAACCGTGTGGATAGTCAGCCCATTGTGGTTGGTCTTAGTTACAATATCCATGGTAATGAAGCCTCTACTATGGAAGCAGCTTTGCAAGTAGCTTATCGTTTGGTAGCTGCTACGGATCAAGCCACCAAAGATTTACTAGAGAATCTAGTCGTCGTACTATTTCCTTGTATCAATCCCGACGGACGAGATCGCTACACCTATTGGTACAATTCCATGCGACGATCCTTGCCCGCTACTGCCCCTGCCGATTTGGATCATCATGCTCCTTGGCCCAATGGGCGCACCAATCACTATTGGTTTGACTTGAATCGCGATTGGATTTGGGGTGTACATCCCGAATCGCGCGGACACACCAAAATTTATCAAGATTGGATGCCGCAATTGCACACCGATTATCACGAAATGGGCTACAACAGCAACTACTTCACAATGCCTGGTACAACGCCTAGAAACAAACTCCTACCGGATCGTTACGAAGCCCTCTCAGATAGCATTGGGAAAGCGAACATTGAAGCCTTCAATGCCAATAAAATCAACTATTACACACGCGAATCTTTCGATTTCTTCTATCCAGGCTATGGTTCTAGTTATCCGAGTGTCCTCGGTGCAATTGGGATGCTAGTGGAGCAGGGTGGTATCAGTGCTGGAATGGCGATTAAGACTAGCGACGGGCAAATTTTAACCCTACGCCAAAGGGTATTCGATCATTATTTGACTTCCATAGCTACTTTGAAAAAAGCAGTCGAGCGCAAAGCGGAATTTATGCGCTATACTTACGATGCCCTACAAGCGAAGAATAGCAAATCCAAAACAAAGGCTTACATTTTGCCTGCCAATGATAAAGATTATTTGATAGATGTCTTGAAAATGTTGGAACGCCAGCGCGTAGAAATTCAGCGTGCGACGAGTGATTTTTCGGTTGCGGATGCGCGGGATTTCAAAGACAACAAAGCACAAAGAAAGACCTTTCCAAAAGGTACTTATGTCATTTCTACTGATCAGACGAGAAATCTATTCATCAATAGTGTACTGGGCAGAAATCTAGCAATTGAAGATTCCGTAATGTACGATATGTCGTCTTGGTCGGCTGCCCTATCTTATAATTTGGAGGCTTATTATTCTGAGCAGACCATTAGTGCTAATTTGGAAAAAGTGAATACAATTTCTGAGCCAGCAAAAGGTGTGAAAGGCGTAGAAAATCCTTATGCTTACGTCATTGATTGGAATCAACGCTATGCGCCGCGGGCGTTATCGATGCTTTGGGAAAAGGGCTATCGAGTACGCTCGGCAGTGAAGGCATTTGGTTCAAAAGAGCGATTGTTTTCAAGGGGTAGTTTGACGGTTTTGTTGGGGAGAAATAGGACAAAAATAGAAAATATAGCGGCAGATATGGCAGAAATTGCGGAGGAGACGGGTGTTGTCATTGAAGCACTTGGAACTGGTCGAATGGACATTGGTATTGATTTGGCGTCGAATAACAATCGTCCTATGCAGCCGCCTAAAGTCGCACTTTTGGTCGAGCCGCCTTTCAATACTTACACCTGTGGACAGTTGTATTTTCTATTCGATCAGGAAACAAGACTGCCCGTCGATCGCATCCGCACTTCGATGCTGCTCCAAACCGCTTTGCCCAAACTAGGCAGTCGATACGGTTACGTGGACTTAAATGATTACGACGTTTTGATTTTGGCGGGTGGTGGCAACAACCTGAAAAAAGTATTTCCAAAAGAACAACTGGCAGAGCTAGAAAATTGGGTGAAAAGCGGTGGAACATTAATTGCGACGGAGAGTGCGGCTTCCTTTTTCACAAAAAACAATTGGAAAAATTCAACTGCTGAGACATTGAAAATGAAGCCTGATAGTTCAGCAACTGCCAATTATCTAGCCTTTGAAGATCGTCGTGACTACTACGGGAAAAAATACGTTCCAGGTTCTGCTCTGTTGTCTAAAATAGATGTGACACATCCCTTGGCATTTGGTGTGAAGCCAGAAGTTTACAGCCTGAAATTTGGAAACACGGCTTTCAAGCCCGTTCCTGATCTACAAACAGTCGGGCATTACCACAAAAATAAAGAGGATTTGCTAGTGGCAGGCTATGCTTCCGAAGAGAATTTAGCGCATTTGGCAGGCAATACGTTTGCTGCGGTGCAAGATTTGGGAGAAGGAAAAGTAGTTTACTTACTTGATAACACGCAATATCGAATGTTTTGGCTGGGTACGGCTCGAATGATGCAAAATGCGGTGATGTTGTTGCCTGGAATGTAAAAATTTGATTAACTCATGTTGCGCAAGTAGCATATTAACCTATATTGTTCGCTAATTTTTGAAATTGGTGTGTTTTGAATTAGAGTGGCTACCAGCCTCACGCTTGAGGCGGGCAAGTCGAGGCCACTCTAATTCATAAAAATTGTCGGGTTCGACCTGTCTGCCTCACCGTGTCCGCCTTCATAGGGCAGCTAGTCATTTTACTTGTAACAACAGCTAAAGTGCCTGCCTTCTGCTCGATTTTATCATCACTCCTCCATTGAATCATACACAACTTGATGCAAGCGCGGTCGTATATTCAATTGGTATAGTTTCCGATGTGAACGATCAGGATAGACTCGATTGGTGAATAGAATCACTGTCAGATCATATTTCGGATCTATCCAAACAAAAGTACCCGTATAGCCCGAATGTCCATAGCTTTCAGGACTTGCGCTTTGTGCGACATAACTTTTTGCAGCATCGTATTCCAAAAGTGGTTTATCAAAGCCCAAGCCCCGGCGATTGTCCAATTCGGGATATTGATAGCGCGTAAATTCTTCAATGGCGTCTTTTGAGATCAGTTGCTCGCCTTGATAGTTGCCCTCATTCAGGTATAGCTGTGCCAATTTAGCCAAATCCTCAATGGTGCTGAACAAACCTGCATTAGCAGAAACACCACCCATCATGCCCGCTCCTTCGTCGTGTACAATGCCGTGCACTTGTTGGTAGCGATAAAAAGTATCTATCTCTGTGGGAACGATACGATCAACGGGGAAATGCTGTAAGGGATTGAAAGTAATCGTTTGTGCATCTATCTTTTGGTAAAACGTGCGTTTCAAATAGTCCTCAAAATCTTCTCCTGTTATGTTTTCGATGATCGCTGGTAGTAAGTAAAACAACAAGCCAGAATAGACGTATTTATTTTCTTCTAATAAATCTGACTTTTTAATAGTGCGGTACATTTTCTTTTTGTACTTGCGATGTAGCCACAAATTTTCTGTGATTCGTACATTGTAATTTTTGGAAGAATCCTTTCGGAAAGTACGCATTTTGTATGTGCCGTTCTTTTTCAAAGTCCTCTGCCAATGTACAATACCTGGTTTCAGTTGCGCTTGATGCGCAAGCATTTCTCTAAAGGTAAGGTTTGCCTTATTTGAGCCTTTCATTTTTGGGAAATAGGTTTTTAGTGACGCATCCAAATCAAATTTGCCCGCTCCGTACAATTGCATCAAAGCAGGTAGCGCCGCTGTGATTTTGGTGACAGAAGCGTAGTCGTATATATCGTCTTTTCGGACGGCTCGCAAACTGTCGTACGTCCAATGACCATAAGCCTTGTGAAAAACAATTTTGCCGTCCTTGGCAATCAAAAAATTAGCGCCTGGAAAGGCTTCTTCTTCGATGCCTTCCGTTATGATGCTTTCAATTTCGGGGATTAACTTTGTGCTATCCAAACCGACGGATACGAAGGAAGCTTGATCTAAAATTTGAGCATAGGAGAATATACAGACTAAGTAACAAGTAATTAAAAGTGTACTACGTTTCATATTATTAAAGTCTTTATCTCGTAAAGAAAATTTATCCAAACTTGAAGAAAACAAAAATTCAAAACATCACCATTTTAGGAAGTGGAAATCTTGCCCATCACCTTGCAC
>JBCCRX010000482.1:0-4697 GCA_039201015.1 Bacteroidota bacterium
AATTAAGTTTCTTTGTATTTTGTATAGGGGAGTTTGAGGGAGAAAAAAGGGTTTTAGAAAAACCCTTTTTTCTCCCTCACCCTTCTTTGCCGCCGTCGAATACGGCGGCAGATAGGTTTTTGAAGCTCGAAATTCTAAGGAATTTCTCGCTTCTCAAAATTAAAACAAACTTAGTTTACAGTGTATTAATTGGAGTAAGGAAAGGGAAGTTGAAGAACTTATTTTAGATGTTTATGCAGAAAACGAAGCAGCGATAAAAGCGTACGAAAAATTTGGGTTCAAAAAGCTACTGATGCAAATGTGTTTTGCAAAAAAAGATTAGAAGTAAGAGCTTGTTTGGATTTTGATCTTTAGGTCGAAAAGGAGCTATTTTTTCGTTAATCAAGGCAAAAAATGGGAATCTATCTGGATAAATGACCGCTTTTTTAACGACGAGTAAAGGAAAAAGAGCCATTTGTAGATCAATTATTAATTTCCAAACAAGCTCTAAGTATTCAGTCAGCCGCTTTGTTAGAATGTAGCGAAAAAGCACTTGCCCAGACTTTTTTATTCTTTTAGCTTTCAAATACTCTGAGTGTACAAAAGCTGCCGATTCGGTACAAAATAAGTACTTCGACCTGCTATTTTTTCTTTCTCAATTGTTCCGCTTTCATCGGGGCTGTTGCCACCTTCTTCTCGATGATGCCAAAACCAATTTGAAGGATATTCGCTGTAAGTGGCATTTTTCTCTAAAGCAAATGCTAGGATAGATTGCATTTTTTGGTAAATATCTTTGCATTGTTCTTCCGAAAGAGCATTGACACTAGAGTTGGGATGTATTTTAGTTTGGTAGCAAATCTCATCCGCGTATAAATTTCCGATGCCAGCAAGGTATTCTTGCTTCAATAAAAAGCCTTTGATACTACCCGTTTTGCCTTCGGTTAGTTTCAGAAAATCGGCTTCGCTTAGCTCCGTAGCATCTGCTCCTAATCCTTTTTCTTTGATGTATGCTGCTCTAGAGTCCAGCAAACGAATGCGCGCAAATTTGCGTGGACAATCAAAACCCAATTTGAATCCGTCGCTTAGTTCAAAACGAATCCGCTCAAATTTTGGTTGATCTTCCTCATCGGCATAATATTTCAAGCGGCCGCTCATCCCAAAATGGAGCAAAACGCTTTTTTCATCATCCAAATCGGCGAATAAATATTTACCTCGGCGATAAGTTGAAGTAAACTGTCTTCCAGTCAAAGCCGATGCGAAGTCTTCTGCCGCTATGTCTTTTAAAATGTAGGCATCTTTGACTTCCACCGCTCGGATTTTTTGGTGCAAAGCAGTCGCATCGAAATAACGTTTTTTAGCGTGTACTTCAGGTAGTTCTGGCATGGTAAATGTGTGATATGAACAATTCTATATTTTTATGCTTGAGAGGTATATTACTTTTCAATCATTGACTGTTCTGCTTGATAGAGACTTGTTAGGATAGGATAAAGTAATTTGCTCAATTTTACTTCATTTGATTCTAACCATAATTTTAGTTTTGCGTCTCTTACCGCAATAGGAATGTGAACAGTTTCATTAAATGATGCTTTCTCTTTTTCAAATAGCTGCTCTTTTTCTTCCCAACTCAAGTCCACATATTCTTCTGACCAATCTACCTCATCAATATCTACATCGTAAGCTATATCTGCATCATCATAATAAATGTTAGCTTCAGGAACAACTACACCACTCCTAGATAGCGTTAACGCATCACGAACATTGACTTGCATATCCTGAATATCTTCAAGAATGATTCCTTTTAAAGAAAGTCCTTTGTCCGCCATTTCGATTGCTTCCTTAGTTTTTATCTTTTTCATCCTCTGATTTTTGTGATAGTTTTTTTGCTAGGTAGTCGTTTCTCTCCTTTCTGCTCACTTGTCTAGCTGATATAATCCTTACATTCTTTTCCCTCATAGTATAGATAACCAACAAAATAAGCTTATTTTCAGTTTTTCCTATTCTCAGAAGCCGAATCTCTCCTTTGTAAGTACCAACTTTTTCAATGCTGTCTTTATCACCAAATATTTCCTTTGCCTCTTCAAAGTCAAGGTTGTGTTTGACTCTATTTGCTTCATTCTTCTCCGTATTCCATTCAAATTTTTTCATGAATCAATATTTCCAATAACTCAGCAAAATACTAGCCTAGCAACTCTAACTCCCTTCGCAACTCCAAAGCCTCTTCATAATAAATCATATTTTGGTTGGCATTTTCCCAAACCAAAAATAATTTATCCAAGACCTTTTCAGCCGCTTCTGGTTCTTGATTTTTTGCTAAAACTTGCGCGTAGCGCAGCAAATAATAATAGTAATAAGGATTCTTTTTTAAGAGTTCTTCAAAGCCCGTTTTGGCTTTTTTGTAATCGCCTTTCAAACGATAACTGTCGTAGAGGTGATAAGCCGCCATTTGATTATCCGTATTGGCGATGACCTCTTCTAAAATCGCAATAGCTTCATCGTATTTGCCACCGAATTTTTTGGAGTAGCCTTCCATCGCAGCAAAGGTCTCTGCTCCCATCCAAGACTTCATATTTTCCCTATCCTTCAAATAGATTTCATTGAATCTGGCACTGTCCTCTAGCATGAAATAATAATTGACTTTACTAGATGCCTCGTAGAGCGATTTATCTCCTTCAAAAGCTTCGACCAAATCTTCAATGTACTGTATAGGCGTGACTGTGTCTCCAATTAGAACATAGTGGGTCAAACTAGCTGGCTGTATTTTATCTGCTTTGATAAATAGAGGTGGATATTGTTTTTCGGTGAATGCCCAACGTTCCTCCATTTTATCAATGGCTTTCTGTGGCTGCCCTCTGTCGCTGTAATAACTTTCTAGGGCTTTATACAATCGAATGGAATCGCTGAGGTTTTTGACAAGTGCAATGCTTTCGTTGAGCAGACTTTCTGCCTGATCGAATTTACCCAGATTGAAATAGGAATACACCAAATCCAAATTGACCTCTACGTCAAGAGGGAAGAGGGTTTTATGCTCCAATAGATATTTGGTGGCTTGTTCGTAATTATTTTGGCGATAATAAATGTCTCCTAGTTTTGAATTAATAGTCTGATCGTCGGGAAAAGCAGCCTTGTATTTTTCAATGTACTTCATCGTTGCTACGGAATCATTCTTTCTGGCGTAGAGTTTTGCCATATCGAATAGCAATACATTTTCGTGCCCAGCAGTTTCTGCCTTTTTGCCTACTTCAATAGCAGCGTCTATGTCACCATTCTCGTAGGCTATTTGCATTAGCTCTTGAAAAGAACGACTTTCTTCTGGATGAATTTTGATCCACATCTGCAACAAATCTTCTTGCTTTCTTCGGTCTCCTTGCATTCTATAATACTGGCTTTTGATTCTGATTTGTTGTGCCTCTGTCAGCCGACTAGAATGCTGCAAAGCGCGTTCCATAGCTGCTTTACTTTCGTCAACTTTTCCTTCTATATACTTGGTGAAGGAGAACAGATAGTACGCTTCTGAGAATTTATCATCCAATTCCAGTGCTTCTTTAATATAGACTTTTGCCGTTTCAAATTGATTGTAATAATAATCATAATAGCCGTTAAAAAATGATTTTAGTGCCTTCAAATTATCCGTAAATAATTCCTCGCTTGGTACAGTTTGAAAGTTTTCTTTTTCAATTTTCAAATCTTCCTCAAAAATATAATCGCTAATACGCTTCGTTAAAGAGTCAGACAAACTATAAAGATCAGCAGTATTTCCCACTTCATTCAATAGCACCGCCTTATCTGATTTACCAATTAGAGACATCTCATAATCATAAGTATTATTTTCAGCTTTAGTGAACTGTCCACTCACGAGGTAATCGCAATAGGTTTCCACCAATAATTTTCTTTTGATACTTTCGGGTAGTCCCTCCCCAAATTTGTATTCTAATTTTTCAAAGCGTTCATAAAAAGTCAAAGGAGAGCGTGTATTGAAGCGTTTGGATTGCATCAAGTCCGTGGACATTAAATTGGGTAATGCCAGTGATTGCCAATGATCTTCGCCTTCTGCGTCAAATGGTAGAAAAGCGATCTGACGAATGTATTCTCGTTTGGAAACCTCTATTTTCTTTTCTTGTCCGAACTCGTCTTCTATCGTCAGTTGCTCGGTTGTTTTATCCGAATTGCCCAATGCGATGAAAGAACCTGCACAAATAATGACGAGCAATAGATTCAGCGTGTAAATAAGGTTGGAACGCTTGAATTGATAATTGTCTTTGGCGCGCAACCAGCTAAATAAGATTACACTCGGCAAAAATAGCACAAGGCTCAGACCTAAAGAATCTGTCCACACATTACTGAACTCATATCTATTGGAAATCCAATCCACAAATTGAACGATTCCCCAAGCTCCAACAATATAGGTCACCAAAAAAGAGTAAAATTCCTTACTCAAAAAGCCAGATGATTTACTCATGTCTCTCCAATTTTAGTGCAACTGGTTGATAAGTTTTTCACTCTTAGACATTTTTTATTTCTGCCCGAGTGATCCTCTTTCGGAAATTTTTAGGCAATAAAAATTTTCAAAAGAAAGTGTCTAAGGGAGTTTGTAATAAATAAGGTACCCAAATTTTGCGAAGGTATTTTTTCTTCAAACAAGGCGAAAAACGTAGACGATGCAGGGCATCAGCGAGGCTTTTCAACGTAGTGTGAAGGAAAAAGAACAAGTAAAATGGGTA
>JBCCRX010000483.1:0-4696 GCA_039201015.1 Bacteroidota bacterium
AAGGGTGAAAAGCATCAAAAATCTCTAATTTTTGATGCTTTTCACCCTTAAGAACCCCTTGGAGCAACCAAAAAATCCACCTTAAAAGATTTTTTGGTTGCGACTCCATGTATGTCGATTTTATTTTTTAATTGATACTTACAGGAGTAATACTGACCAAATGAACCTATTTGGAATCTATCTCCTACAAAAGTAAGTATCACAAACCCTACTTCATCTTCAGCACGCGCTCTACCTGCATTTCCGTTTGAGTACCTATGAAAAGTAGTTGGTAAGCACCACTACTCAGATTAGATAAATCTAAAACAGAACGATGAACTCCTTTTGCCAAAAATAATTGTTGTGTTTGCACTAACGTCCCTTTGCTATCCAAAACTCTGATTTCCATATTTTGATCCGTTGGATTGTCTATGTTTAGCTCTACTTGATTTTGGAAGGGATTGGGTTGAATACCGATTAGCAATTTTTCTTTAGCTATTAGATTATCTACGTTTAATGGGATACTGGAATTAGGGCAAATACGAATATTAAGCCCTGATATGCAACTAGAAGCTGTGCAATTGGAAGTTGATGCTGTGACACAAACTTGATCATCGTCATCAGGAAAAATTCCAGAGCCACTTGCATCTAAAGTAATACTCTCTCCATTACCCAATGGTGTAGTAGTTCCCGTGCTTACGTCAGTGTAAGTCCAAGAATAGCTCACTGGATCATTAGTTCCTGACGCACTTGCAGTTAAAGTTCGTGCAAATTTACTAGAACACACCTTGTTTATGCTCACTGAAAAACCCTGACAAGGCGGTGGCGGCGGTGGATTACAATTTCCAGTGTCTTCTTCTACTACCGTAGCAGTCGTGCTTGCGCTACAAACCACGGGAAAGCTACCATCTCCTGGATCGAAGGACTGTGAATCTGATACATCAATGTTGTAAGTTCCTGCAGTCAATCCACCAATCGTAAAAGAACTTCCGCCTATTGAAAAACCACCATTGGGCGACCAATTGTAGCTGTATTGTCCCGAACCACCACTCACTTCCAGCGTGATACTTCCATTACCAGTGCCACATTCGTCCGTGTTGGTCGTTACATTATCAATACTGATCGCACCATCCAAGTCCGCTATTTGTACACTACTGGAACTGACCACACAAGCTCCATCATTGGTTACTTTCACGCTGTAAGTACCTTCAGATAGTCCTTCAAAAGTGTAAGAAAAGTCATTGGAACTCGCAGTCTGTATGACATTGCCCGCTGCGTTGAGGAGCTGATACTGAAAAGGTGGATAGTTGTCCGCGTCGATCGTGGCGAGCACGCTGCCGTCGTCGCCACAAATTTCATCTTTTTTGGAAATACCCGTTAGGCTCAATTGACACAACTCCATCTGTACCTCAAAGTCATAAAAATAGTAGCAATCAAAATCGGCATTGTAAAGTGCGAAACGATACAGTCCTGTACACAAGCCACCAAAAGTAGCTTCCGAACCATCTATCACAGGCAATGCTTGATCTTCATCTTCAGGGTCATTGGCTGGGATTTTATCTTTGAACAGCCGCAGTTCACACGCCCCACAAGCATCGCCTTCTACATTGAATACAATGCTGCCATCGCAGCCCGATTGCTCTAAAATGGGAGAGGCAGGAAATTGGGCTTGCAACTGAAGACTCAACAATAGTCCTCCAATCAAAAATAACAATGTCTTTTGCATGATATAGGGTGTTTTTAGTTTGTAATAATCAGTTTTTCGGAATACATCGCTTGTCCACTCGCTTGTACCAAACAGAAATAGATGCCTGCGGGTAGAGAACTAATATCGAGTGTCGTGATATCTTCCGTGAGTTGTTCTTCTAAAATCAATTGTGCCGTAGCGGAAAACAACTTGAACTGTGCTTGTTCTATATTGATTTTTTCTATCGTGAGTACTTCATTTGCTGGATTAGGATAGAGGTCAATGAGTACTGTCATTTGGTCGGTGGTGTCTGACTCTACAGCGATTCGATTAGGGTCATCTATACCTAGTGTATCACAAGGACTATCAGGCAGATCATAGAGCCGATAGTTTGGAAAATTAGGAATAGAAAAACTATTTTGGTAGGGCAGTACGACCCCTCTTTGCTCTACTTGACAAGCTACGCCTTTTTCATTAGGGCGATGAATGACATGTAGGTACTTCGAGCCATTGCCTGTACAGATATAGATTTTTCCATTGGGAGCGAGTTGTCCAAATAAAAAATTGGTAGGAAGTGGATCCCAAACCCCATCATAACGTGCTACGATCTGCATAGAAGCTTGCATATCTTCCGCCCATAAATCTATTTGTATAATTCGATTGCCCATGATTAAATAAGCAAATCTAGAGTTGGAAGATATGGCTAAGCTACTTCCGAAATCATGTCCATCAGTAGGGTCTGCATCCGCTATATCTGTTTTTAATTGCTTATAATTGCTTAGTAAGCCTGTACAACGATCAAAGTCATAGATATCTACCTTGTGCTGTTCTCCAACTTTTTGCGAATGAGAAATAATATACTTTGAACCATTGGGTGTGAAATGGGCTTGCCCATATCCAGTTTTCATTAGTCCTCCTATGGCTTGTTCATGGATATATTCCACGGCCTGTGGTGTAAATAGAATTTTAAAAAAGCGATTCTGCTTACAATCAGCAGCTACACAATCTTTAGGAATTGTAATCCACCAATCTTGTCCATTTCCATGACGAGTTGCAGTTATATATCCAGAAGCTAAAGTATCCTTTAAGATCGTTTTTTTGCGTTCAATCACTTTTCCTAATCCATCGTTTTCAGTCATATCTATTATAGAACTCCAGACTTCTCCCATACCTAATTGATAGCGATGTTCTTCTAGTTTAAAGTCCTCTTGCTCTCCGTGTATTAGAACATATTGGCTATCCTTTTGAGTAAAAGGAAGCACAAGAACTCCTTGAGGTAGTATATCTCCAAAGTTTCCCGTGATTGGTGTTTTGATTCTATGTCCATTTTCTATCACCTCATGCTTGTTATTCATAATAAATACACCATTGGTGTACCAAAGCAGGTCTCCATTTCTATTGCAAACACTAGTATTAGTGATATTAAATTTAAAATCATTATTCGCTATCATTGAATCCACTTCAAGCGTATCTTTCGAGAACCTTAATATAGAAAATCCTTTGCGATCTTGACGCGTTGTTTCCAATGTGTTACCAAACATCCAAACATTGTCGTGCGCTTGTGTATGAACTTTTTGCAAAGAACCCGAAATGAAAATGGCTATTATTAATATTCTTTGCATCATTGACAGTTATCATCATTAAAGCTAGTAGCTGTGACCAATCTGCTGTACAAAGCTCTTGCTTTCCAAACCACATTTCCTCCTTCTAAAGGACACTGGTTGGCTATCGTCAGCAAGTTATTCGCATCGCTCGTACTGATTTCATAACTATTCAAAATATCTGCACTGAGCGCAATACGATTGACGAATTGTTCGTCACTAGCAAAGTCGTTTTCAGGCACAATCGCTTCATTTAGTTGATAGGCGTAGCTTAGATTGGTGCTTGTATTTTGTTCTAGTTGCTCGAAGATAGTGGCTACTTCAGTTGATAATCGAATGACATCTTGATTCAAAGTGTTGATGTCATTTTGAATATTATTTTGAGCAGTCGTGCTATTGGCGTCTTGATAGTCTTGTGACAGTTGCGCTAGTTCGGATAACAGTAGTTCGATACTGTCCAAATCGTTTTTTATATCAGCATCCAATGTAGCATCCATTATTTGACTATTCGTGGCAATGAGATTGTCGATTTGACTATAGCTTTCTACTGTGCTATTTAAATTAGCTTGATAAAAAGAATCCACTATACTGCTTTGCCCCAACAGATTAGGATAGCGATTTAGTCGTTCATTTAAACGATTCGCAGCTTCCCAATTGAATACATCAGAGGAACTTTTCCCTCTAGCCGCTGCTTCATCACTGTTGGTAGGATTAGTAATAGGTAAAAAACAGCCTCCAAAATTATCTTCTCCATCAATTTCAAAGAAATTGAAAGGAGAAAAATCAAATTCACCATTATCATCAAAAGGCAACTCACTAACAATGAATTGAGAACTAAATGCTTGCTGAGGAGTCCCATCATACAAAGCATGCCAGTCTTCATAAACAGTTCCATTCCATTCATTTCCTCTGTAGGGCTGTAAGCCTATTCTACTTCCTCCTTCGCAATAAATCCCTACGGTCGCATCGCCTAGCTTATTTTGTGCTACATTGGAGCGGTCGCAGATGCCATAAAAAGAGAAATCGTGATGAAAACGAGAATTAAACAGTTGGTTTATTCCGTCGAAAGCACCTGTTCCATTGAAAGAATTACCACAATACAGGGCATCGGAGGAAGAACGGGCTATAATTCCATAAACACTGTTGGAACTGAGACCACTGGGTACATCTGTTCTAAAACGATTGCTTTCTATAATACTTTCAGAACTACCCTCTAATACAACCCCTTCTACACTTCCCTGATTTACGTTTGTAATATCAACTGTATTACTAGAAATATCAACATCATTACTTGAAAGGATATGAACTGCCTGGAATAGCGTGGAACTGACGTTATTAATATCAATTTCGTTACTACTAACTTCTATGAATCGTCCATCAGTGAACGGGCTGCCTTCGACAATGACAGCACGATTGCGTGCTTCTCCTC